>JABDAP010000078.1 GCA_013289065.1 Bacteroidota bacterium
GCCAAAATAGAGATCTCCATACAGGTCATCTTCGATCAGTGGAACATTATGCAATTCTAACAGGGCCACTAATTTTTTTTTGTGTTCATCCGGCATACTCGTGCCAAGCGGGTTACTGAAGTTGCTGATCACCAAACAAAGGCTGATCTTGTTTTTAACCAACGCTTTTTTCAATGCATCGATCTCGATACCGGTTACAGGATGCGTGGGCAGTTCGAGGATCTTTAAACCAAGATTTTGTGCAAGCTGCAGGATGCCGAAATATACCGGGCTCTCTACTGCTATGGTATCGCCTTTTTTTGTGAGGGCCATCATACAGTAAGCAATGGCATTGATACAGCCATGTGTGGTAACAATATCGTTTTTTGATAAATGCCCATGCCATAAAACGGCGCGGCGGGCAACCTGGTACCGGAGTTTTTCATTGCCCTGTATAGAATCGTAAGAAGTGCCGCTGCCTTTGATACTTCTCATGGCCTGCACCAACACCTTATTTAGTTTTGGGATAGGCAACAGCTCATCGTGCGGCACTCCCATTGAAAGTTGGATAAGATGTTCATTATTTAAACTGGAATATACTTTTTCAATCAAACTTCCTACATGATTTGTTTTGCTTTTTTCAGAAGGATTGCTCGCCCCGGGCAGCGCAGGCAGTTTTGCCTGTGAAAAACGTACAACATAGCCTGATTGCGGCTTTGCTTCGATCAGGAATTTTCTTTCCAGTTCATAATACGCCTTTAATGCTGTACTCATGCTGATATTGTACAGTTTGCATGTTTGTCTTAATGATGGCAGCTTGTCGCCCGGTTTCCACGTGCCTTTGTATATGTACTGCTCTATCTGTTTTATCACCTGCTGATAAAGAAAGTCCTGCTGTTGGTGTATAAGTTTTCTTTTCATTCAAAACTGTTATCCTCAAAAATAACAAAATTGTATCTGTACCTGTACACGTATTTGCGTCAATTTTGGATATTACCAATCTAAAATAAAAAAAATGAAAAAATTATTTCTCTGTGCAGTGATCGCGATGCCTTTGTTAAGCAGGGCCCAGGCTACATTGCCCGATACTACAGCCATACGAATAGCCTGTGAAAATTATGTTGGCGGATTTTATGCCGGCGACGGGGATCGCGTTGAAAAAGCAGTGCATACAGATCTGGTGAAAAGGATCGTTGCAAAACAGCAGGATTATAAGATCATGAATATGCCTGCAGCAGATCTTATCAATGCCGCAAAAAACCACAGGAACGCACCCGATAAAAATCCTGCAGAACCTTTTAAGCTTACCGTACAGATATATGATGTTGCCAACGGTATTGCCTGTGCCAAGATCACAACAAATAAGATGTCATTTTTTGATTATGTGCAGTTAGCCAAAATAAAAGACGAATGGAAGATCATAAATGTACTATGGGCATATAATCAATAGTCTGGAGTTAGAAATCTGGAGACTGGGGTATTTAATTGTTTTACTCCAGACTCCAGACTTCAGTCTCCAGACTTACTTAAGATGACTGCGGTCAAAAAGTGTTTCGCAAATTATCCTTTGCTTACAACAACATCTTCCACTTCTTTGGTTTTGATGTTTACATCGAATTTTTCTCTTACAGAATCTCTGCTGTCTTCGATCAAAAAGCTCAGTTTGCTTACTTCTGATTTTGGCAATTTGAAAGTTTTGTCAAATTGTTTGTCACCATAAAAACCTTTGTAAAGTGCATCGCCGTTTTCATCGAGAACAGTAAGGCTGAAAGTGTTTCCAGACGGATTACTGTACTTAACATTAAACGACAGGAGATTGTATTTATCTACTCCGGTGTACTTTACTTCTACTTTACTGGCATCAATAGTTCCGTATGTGGAAGCGTTTGCTGCGTTTACTGAAAGAAACATTGCTGCGGCAAAAAAACTTCCGAAGAAAAATTTCTTAGCGATTGTTTGAATAGATTGCTTTTTCATGATCATTGTTATTTTTTAATGAATGAATTAAATAATAGGCATAAAACGGACTCACAGGCAATCAACCAGGAACTTATATGGGAAGAATCAGAAGAGTTACTACAGGTTTCCGGCGGTGAAAATGAATGGTATTCATTTAAAGATGTACATCAAAACCCGCATGTATACAGGTTAATACCATATTTGAAGAAAGGTAACCTGTGGCAAAAAAAATATTTTGTGCAATCGTTTGCGTAGAATTATTGTTTCGTTAACGTATTGTATTGTTAAAATACGCTGTGTAGCTTACGGTTACTTTATGAGAACAGATCCTGCTGAAGTGTTTTTTTGGAACCTGCTTTTTTCTTTTTCGGTGCAACGGTTGATGAATTTAATTCTACTATTTTATTCCATTTGATCGCCCCGTTCTCATCGCAAAAATCTGTCGTAAACTCTTTTGTGAACTTGTTGATCATTTGTGAGTACGACTTAACGAAGTCGTCATTTCTTTCCTCTGCTTTGTGTCCGAGAGGTTCAATAAGTTCTGTATATAGATTTGGGTCGCCTGAAATAAATTCCCAAAACTTTTGCCCGCAATATTTAAAATAATCTCCTTTGTCCGGTTTGTTATCACGCCCGTAACAACAACCATTTACTGCAACGATATTTAGCTTTGAGTTGCCTGTTCTTAAAGTTTTTTTTGCAGTTGTAAAGTCCGAAACCATCTTTTTAATTTGAGGGCCGTTGCCCCAACTCGGGCCGGATTTGATAGTAACTATGTAACGGGTATCATTATGATCAAACTCAAGGTCGATATTTGGAATGCCCGATTTTCGTCCGGTGTAAACCTTGCCGTTTATAAAAATGGCAAGCCCTTCCAACCAATCGCCAAAAATGGTTTCTTCGTTTGAAGAGATGTGGGCATCAACCATTCCACTGATTATTTTTTCGGCGGTCAATACATGCTTGGCCTTGAATAAATAAGGATTCTTGCGTTTCAGCACCTGCGTTAGCCTTAAATCATCAAGGCTCTGAATACGTTTTTCGTGGAAGGTTCCGATATTTGTCTCAACGTATTGCGTAACGTCTTTGAGGTTTAGTTTTTCCATATTTTACAGGCTCTATCAAATATAGTTCTGCAGGGTTGATCCGGCTTTTCACCATTTCATAATATTCAGATGTAATATCAATCCCGATCGAATGCCGTTTCATTCTTTTTGAAACAAATAATGTTGTGCCCGAACCAACGAATGGGTCCAACACCGTATCTCCCTGCTTTGTAAATAGTTTTATAAACCATTCCGGCAATTCTTCCGGAAATGCAGCGCTGTGGTTTTTATTATTGCACTCTGTTGCCAGGTGCAGAACATTTGTCGGAAAAACAGATTCTTTACCTAACCAATTGGAAACATTCTTGCCAAATCCACTGCCGTTTTTTGTATTGTCCCTGACCTTGTCTGTTGCACTTAAATTTTTAAGCCTTCCTTTTGCCCAATCGCCAATAGGTACTTTCACCTCGTTCTGATACATATTGAAGTGCTTGCTTTTATTGAATTGTAAAAGCCTTTCCCAACTATCTCTGAAACGGTTTGGCCATTTACCCGGAAATGAATTTTTTTTGTGCCAGATAAATTCTTCTGTCCATAACCAGCCCTGCTTTCTCATTGCAATGATCAATTCCATTACATAAGTACTGCGCTCACCGGCAACAACTTTTTCTTTTATGTTCAAAACAAAAGTTCCTGTTGGTTTTAAAACCCTGAATAATTGTGCTGAGATCGGCAAAAACCATTCAACATATTTGTCAGGATGTATGCCTCCATACGTTCCTTTTCTTTGGTCGGCATAAGGCGGTGATGTAACGATCAGGTCAACGGAACTATCCGGAAGTTGTTTTAATACATCTTTGCTGTCTCCCAGGAATAAACCTGTTCTTATTTCCATTTTTATAAGTCTTACTACGAATTTAAGTAAAATAAACTTGCTTTCTCTGTCCTGTTGATTGCCTCCCTGCTATTTACAGAATGTTCAACAGGGCGCATAACAATTTGTGGAAAAATCAACAGCAATAGCACATCAATGGGCCATTTATGCAACCGGCTTATTCAACGTGATCCACAAAAGATCTTTTAATTCTGTTAGACCTTTGTTGGTAAGTGAGGAAATAAACAAATGAGGAATGCCTGCAGGTAATTCTTTGGCGATGGCTTCTTTTAATTCATCATCAAGCATATCAGATTTGCTGACGGCGATGATAAAATCTTTTTGTAACA
Source organism: Bacteroidota bacterium (assembly GCA_013289065.1). Lineage (GTDB taxonomy): Bacteria > Bacteroidota > Bacteroidia > Chitinophagales > Chitinophagaceae > Sediminibacterium. Next base: position 4,209 of record JABDAP010000078.1, read on the forward strand.
TTTCAGGATTGTATTCCTGCAGTTCGTTGCGGAGGATATCAAATTCTTTTTTGTGATCGGCACTGTCGGCAGGGATCAGAAAAAGTAAAACAGAATTGCGTTCGATATGGCGTAAGAAACGATGTCCCAAACCTTTTCCTTCTGCAGCTCCTTCAATGATTCCCGGAAGATCTGCGATGCAGAAAGATTTCTGATCACGGTATTCAACCATTCCGAGTTGCGGTATCAAAGTAGTAAAAGCATAATTCGCGATCTTGGGTTTTGCTGCAGTGATCACCGATAGCAACGTTGATTTACCTGCATTGGGAAAACCAACGAGGCCAACATCGGCCAATACTTTTAATTCGAGATTTTTTAAACCTTCCACGCCGGGCTCACCGGGCTGGGAATGTTCGGGCACCTGGTTGGTAGGTGTTGCAAAATTGCTGTTGCCTAAACCGCCGCGGCCGCCTTTCATCCAGATCACTTCCTGGCCGTCTTCTAAAATTTCCACTTCTTTTTTACCCGATTCTTCATCTCGTGCAACTGTTCCGAGTGGTACATCAATGATGATATCTTTTCCATCGCGGCCGGTACAATTATTTTTACTTCCGTTCTCACCGTTTTCTGCGAGTACATTTTTAAAATAACGTAAATGAAGAAGTGTCCACAAATTACTGTTGCCTCGTAATATGATATGTCCGCCGCGGCCGCCATCGCCACCATCCGGGCCACCCATTGCGGTTAATTTATTTCGCATAAAATGTGTGATACCTGCGCCACCATGGCCACTGCGGGCGAAAATGCGGATATAATCTATAAAGTTGTTTCTTTCTGACACGAGTTACACGGATTAAGCTAATTGCACGAATTAGCGGCAAATATATAACTCTACCTGCGAAAGGCAGTATTAACCAACTTTATCAGCCTGACAGCCTGTTGCCTGCCGATCCTTCCTGGACAAAGGTTTTCAAAATAACCAGGTTCATAAAAATAAAGTTTCCTGGTATCGTTTTGAGTTATGAGCCAGATAACATAAGTGTCGTATGGCTGTATGCCACTGTAATGTGTATTCTCCGGGCAACCGCGTCCGCCGGTTTCATCGCCCGTAATGTTCCATAACTGCAATGAATCAATAGATCTTTTTAATAGATCGCTAACCATGGGCAAAGCAAACAGTAATGAGTCAACGGCTCTTTTTGAAGGATTGCTTTCTATGTTCAATACCTGTGTCAGCGGTGCGCTGATGAAATTACCTGCTATTTGCTTTTTAAAACGCGACGCACTATAAGGTAAAAAATAAATATTGGTATCAGGTAACGTTTTCTGGTAAGATAGTAACTGTGATGTGTATTTTTTTGCTAAGTCATCCGGAAGAAGCCTCAATGTAAAAAGTTCATTTGTCATGGGCCACTTATAAATAAAGGTGTTTATTTTATCATCCTTGAGAGCTATGATATAATACTCAGGACTTATTCCAAAATGTTCAAGAACATCCAGGATAATGGTTGTATCGAAATGTTGCCGGAGATAATTATGAAGAGGGATATTGTCTTTGCCATTTTGTGCTGAGGAAAGAAAACAAGAGAAACAAAAAACAAATACAAGGATGAATTGTTTAACATACAGCGGGATTAAACACCCGGAGAATTTTTTATATCGTTCCATGTTTTGTAAAGCGATTCCTGTTGCGGCCTGTTTGCAGGTATTTCTCTTAAGGGTTCGCATGGTTTCCAGTATTGTTTCATTTCGACTGGTAATAACCGGTAAAGTTTAGTGCCGTCGGTTTTCCAGTGGATCATTTCATCAGACACTTCTTTGATTTTTTTTGCAGGATTACCAACGATCACGCTTCTTGCTTCAAACAGTTCATCGGCTTTGATAAAACTGAGTGCGCCAACAATGCATTCATCACCGAGTATGACATTATCCATGATCACACTATTCATCCCAACCAAACAATTTTTTCCAATCGTGGCACCATGAATAATTGCACCATGCCCGATGTGTGCTCCTTCATGCAACACAACCGTTACGCCCGGAAACATATGAATGGTGCAGTTTTCCTGCACATTGCAGCCATCTTTAATTACAATGCCGCCCCAATCGCCGCGAATAGCAGCGCCGGGGCCGATGTAAACATCTCTGCCGATAATTACGTTCCCGGTTATAGAAGCCTGCGGATGAATGAATGATGATTCATGAATTACGGGAATGAAATCTTTGAATGAGTAGATCATGTTTTTTGGTAAATAAAGTATGTAAAGTAAATAAGTATATAAAGTAAATAGGGTATGTAAAGTGAATAAAAGTAAACGCGGTTATATTTTATCTCTTTGTTTGCGGAGATGACTAATATATCCATTTAATATTCGTTCTGTTTCTTTCAGTTTTGTTCTTAACTGGTTGAGTTTTTCGGTGGTAATATAGCCACAATCAAAAGCATCTATTAAATGGGTAAACGTTTCTGATAAAGAACCGCGTGCCTGAACACAATAATGTAATTGATCAGGGAAAGTATACCTGCCGTGGCCTTCTGCGATGAGACTGTTTATAGAACGGGAACATCTTATCAGTTGATCCGTTAATCTGTATTTTTCTTCGTGTGGAAAATCTTTGACCAATATTGCCACCTCATTTTTAAAGTCCCGTGATTTTTTCCATACCTCGAGCTCTTCAAACCCAAATGCAATATTTTTTTCCATACAACTTTATTTACCTTATATACTATATACTTTATTTACTTACTAACTCCTTCCCCGTCCGGAAACAAGTCCCTTTAAAATGCGCAACCTGTTCATTGTTTTGATTGGTCACGGTTATCAAATAAAGCCCGGTACTTCTTCCGTTATGATTTTCTTTGGCTTCAGCTATAAGCGTATCACTAACATTTACTGCTTTTGTAAAATTGATGGATGTATCCAATGCAACAGACAAATTATTCCTGTTGTTACAGGCAAAAGCAAATGCACTATCAGCCAATGAAAATGCGATACCGCCATGCACAACACCGAATCCATTGATCATTTCTTTTCTTACAGTCATTTGAATTTTACTGTAACCTTCTTTTATGTCAAGAACCGTAATGCCGAGCCATTGAGAGAAGAGGTCGTGCTCCATCATGTGATCGACAACCTGTTTTGCGAGGATATCTTTTTCAGTCATAATTATTCTCCTTTAAAATTGGGTGAACGTTTTTCAAGAAAAGCCTGCACGCCTTCTTTGAAATCATCGGTGGCGGCGGCTTTCTGCTGGTATTCGTCTTCAAGTGATAATTGTGTTGCGAGATCATTTTCTGCCGAACGATCCAATGTGTATTTGATATATGCCAATGCTTTTGTCGGCAGCTGCGCCAAGGTTGCTGCAATTTTTTTAGATTCTTCAGCAAACGATTCATCACTGAATACTTTGTAGAGCATGCCCATTTGCAAAGCATCTGTTGCAGAAACTTTATCGCCCAGCATCATCAATGCACTCGCTCTTTGTTTGCCGATCAAACGGGGGAGATGGTACGTGCCACCGCTGTCCGGTATCAGACCAATTTTAGAAAATGCCTGGATAAAAGAAGCGGATTGTGCTGCTACTACTATATCACAAGCCAATGCAATATTGGCGCCGGCACCGGCAGCCACGCCGTTTACTGCCGCAACAACCGGTTTGGGTATTGTTCTGAGTTTTGTGATGATGGGATTATAATGTTCGCCAAGAATTTTTTTCATTCCCGGGCCGTTTGGATCTACTACTTCAGCGAGATCCTGTCCTGCACAAAAACCTTTACCGGCGCCTGTTATATAAATACAGCGAACTTCTTTGGATGTTTCGCATTCGCTTAATTTTTCCTGGAGCAATAATGCCATTTCCCTGTTGAATGAGTTTAATTTATCGGGCCTGTTGAGTGTAATAAAGGCGATGTTGTTTTTTATTTCGAAGAGTATGGGCATTGTGGTTGGATTGGGTTAAATGGAGTTAAAAAAGTTAAACAGGTTAAATTGGGTTAAAAAATAAAAGTTGTTTATTTTTTTTGTTTTTCAGGTAGGCTATATAGCCGTTTAAGAGCTTTAATACTTTTTCAAATTGTTTTTTGTAAATGATAAATTGTTCATTGGTTATGTATTGCTCATCTAATGCAACTATTAAGTGATCTAAGGTTTCATTTAATGAACCGCGTGAATCTCTGCAAAATTTAATATTGTCAACATAACTAAAACGGCCATAGCCTTCAGAAATATTTGCGGTTACAGACCTGGATGATCTTTTTATCTGATCCAGCAAGCGGAATTTTTCTTCTGGTGGCAATATCTTACAAAACTCACTTATCATTAATCTGAAAGACCTTGCTTCTTTCCAAACTTCCAGGTTTTCAAACCCCGAAATATTTTCTTCCATTTATACTGTTTAACCCAATTTAACCCTTTTAACTTTTTTAACTCCTGAGTATTTATACGTTAGTGACACTTAAAATAATCAAACGGCTCCTTACAATCTTCACATTGATACAAGGCCTTGCACGCCGTACTTCCAAACTGCGAAACCAGTCTTGTGTGATATGAATTACACAACGGGCATTGAATGGCTTCTTCCATTTGAAATGAATCAGCCGTACAAACTGCCTGTGTGTAATGCGGTGGCGCTATGCCGTACGCTTTTAGTTTTTCTTTTCCTTTCTCGCTTATCCAGTCTGTTGTCCATGCAGGAGATAGAACCTGTGTGATCTGTATATCTGTAAATCCGTGTTGCAATAATGCCATGCGGATATTGATTTTCATTACATCAATTGCCGGGCAGCCGGTGTAAGTGGGGGTGATGGAAATCAAAACTTTCCATTCTTTACCCCCGGCTTCCCACCCGGGCGGGACAAGCTCTAAAGAGGAGGCAGGAATGATTTCTATATTTCTGATGATACCTAAATCAATTACAGACAGTACCGGTACTTCAGGATCGGAAACAGTTTCAAGTATTTCAAATACTATATGTTTTGCTTCTTCGGAAGAAGAAGCTGTTGTGTTATTAATAATATTTTGATTTATTGACTCCATTAATTCCCCTTCGGGGGATAGGGTTTTACCATTCCGAATTTGGATAAGCTCTTTGCAAAAACTGCATCTCGGCCAAAACAAATCCTACATGTTCCGTGTGTTTTCCTTCTTTGCCACCTGTATGCATCCATGCATTAACCGGAATTGACAATGTTGCTTCTTCAAATACCGATCTTATTTTTTCATCCCAATCATTTTTTACTACAGACAGATCAATACCGAACCCATGACTAAATGCAGAAAGCTCATAGCCCACAGCCACAAACATTTCCCCCGTATAGCTCCATAATTCATCAACCGCATGCAGCATTCTTTGTTTGCTCTCTTCTGTCCCATCACCCAGGCGGATCACCCATTCGCTGCTCCAGCGAACATGATACGAAACTTCTTTCAATGCTTTTTCTGTAATAGCCGACAATTGTTCATCGCCACATTTTTGTAATTGCCGGTATAAAAAATATTGATAGGTACTAAAAAAAAACTGACGCAAAATGGTTTGCCCCCAATCGCCATTCGGTAATTCAACCAATAAACAATTTTTAAATTCTCTTTCATCACGGAGGTAGGCCAGTGAATCTTCTGTTGCATCATTACCTGTTAACTGTGCAGCATACTGGTAAAAATTTCTTGCCTGCCCGATAAGATCCAATGCAATATTCGATATCGCAATATCCTGTTCCAGCACCGGCCCGTGGCCGCACCATTCGCTGTTGCGATGGCCGAGGATCAGTGCGTTATCTGCCAGGTGAAGTGTATAGTCAATTAAACTTTTAGTATTCATATTTTTAATTCCCCCTTCAGGGTATTACATGTGCTTTAATTCATCAGGCAGATCATAAAAAGTGGGATGCCTGTATGCCTTATCATTCGCTGGATCATATAATTCTCCCGCTTCTGTTGGATTGCTTGCGTGGATATGTTTGCTTTCCACTACCCAGATACTCACACCTTCCATGCGGCGGGTATAAACATCTCTTGCATTTTCGATCGCCATCTGCGCATCCACTGCATGCAGGCTGCCAACATGTTTGTGATCGAGCCCCTGCCTGCTGCGGATAAAGATTTCCCAGAGAGGCCATTCATGTTTTTGTTCTGTACTCATGTTCTTTAGTTTATTGGTTTACTGGTTTATTGGTT
>JABDAP010000079.1:0-6484 GCA_013289065.1 Bacteroidota bacterium
TCTGATACCATGCGTGTGCCTGTACAACCGAACAAAGCGATCGTGGGCGCCAATGCATTTTCGCATTCGTCGGGTATACACCAGGATGGTTTTTTGAAAGACTCTTTAACGTACGAGATCATTAACCCCGAAGAAGAAGTGTTTGGGTTTTTGAGGAAGTCATTCCGTTTATCCCCCAAACAACTCAGGCCGCAATTCGAATTGCTTTTAACTGCATTGAGGCCGTTGGAAAAAAGCAGGCTCGAGAGCCGCGCATTTATGTATCTCGATATTATTTCGTGGCTTGAAAGCAAGATCGATAATAAACAGGTGCAGGATATTATCAGGCAGAAATATCTGGAAGGAAGGGGGTGATTGGTTTATTGGTTTACTGGTTTATTGGTTTATTCGTTTACTGGTTTTTTCTAAATAATTTATTCTTCGTAAAACTATGTTATGTGACGGGTTTTAATAAACACCAATAAACAAGTAAACGAATAAACCATATAAACAACTTATGAGAAAAGATCTTTTTACTGCGATCGTAATCTGTATTTGTACAATTGCATCAAACGCGCAGATCCCTAAAGCGCCCGAACGCAAAGAAGGCATGGGCCCTTATACGCAACTGATCATTCGCGGCGTTACGCTCATCAACGGTACAGGCGCGCCGCCAATGGGGCCGGTGGATATTGTTGTTGAACAGAATAAAATTGTTGAGATCCGTCAACTGGGTAGTCCGGGTGCAACGATCAATCCTGCACGAAGGCCGCAATTAAAAACAGGCGGTAAAGAATTGAATTGCGAAGGCATGTATGCCATGCCGGGTTTGATAGACATGCACGGACATATCGGCGGCGAATCGCAAGGCACGCCTGCTGAATATGTTTTTAAATTATGGATGGCGCATGGCATTACCACGATCCGTGAGCCGGGTTCATTAAATGGGCTGGATTGGGTATTGGATGAAAAAACAAAAAGTGCGGCCAATCAAATTACTGCGCCAAGGATCTTTGCATATACGGCATTCGGCCAGGGCAGTACAACATCAATCGTTACCGGTGAACAGGCAAGGGCATGGGTGCAGCAAAATGCAAAGCGTGGTGCAGATGGAATAAAATTCTTTGGCGCATCACCCGAAATCATGGATGCGGCTATCCGCGAAAATAAAAAACTCGGATTGCGTTCATGCTGCCATCATGCACAAACAGATGTGGCAAGATGGAACGTTTTAAATTCTGCGCGTGCTGGCATGACAAGCATGGAACACTGGTATGGTTTACCCGAAGCTTTGTTTGCAGATAAAACGATACAGGATTTTCCGGCGGATTATAATTACAGCGATGAGCAGAACCGTTTTGAAGAAGCGGGAAAATTATGGAAACAGGCAGCTGTACCTTACAGCGATCACTGGAACAAAGTAATGAATGAATTGCTCTCGCTTGATTTTACACTCGATCCCACTTTTAATATTTACGATGCCAACCGCGACCTGCAAAGAGCGCGAAGAGCAGAGTGGCACGAAATATATACACTGCCATCGCTGTGGAATTTTTATGAACCGAGTTTACAATCGCACGGATCTTACTGGCATAGCTGGGGAACAGAGCAGGAAGTAGAATGGAAAAATAATTACCGTTTGTGGATGGCATTCATCAACGAATATAAAAACCGCGGCGGGCGTGTAACTGCAGGGTCTGATAATGGGTTTATTTACCAGACCTATGGCTTTGGTTATATACGAGAACTGGAACTTTTACGTGAAGCAGGTTTTCATCCATTAGAAGTGATCCGCGCCGCAACATTAAATGGTGCACAGGCATTGGGCGCTGATAAAGAGATCGGCAGTGTTGAAGTTGGCAAGCTCGCAGATATTGTGATCATCAATGCAAACCCTTTGAAAAATTTACAGGTATTATACGGAACCGGCGCCATTGAACTGAACAAAGACAATAAAGCGGTAAGAACCGGCGGCGTATTGTACACCATTAAAGACGGCATTATCTACGATGCAAAAAAATTATTGTCCGATGTAAAACAAATGGTGGATGATGAAAAAAAGAAAACCGGCTGGCAGTTAAAACAACCGGGTATGTAGTTAGATCAGTATCGTATCTTTTAAAGGAAAGGTAATGGTGATCGCACAGCCGTTGCCCGGTGATGTCTGAATATCCACCACGCCATTATACAGGTCGGAACGGCTGATGATATTATAGATACCGATGCCTTTGCGTTGCTGGTTTATATCAAACCCGATGCCGTCATCCTGGATCTTCAGTGTGATGCTTTCTGTATTACGGGCGAGTTCCAGGTTTACGTGTTTGGCCTGCGAATGTTTGATGATATTATTCATCTGTTCCTGCACCATCCTGAATATGCTGAGTTTGAATTCGTATTTGATATCTTCTTCAAAAAATGTATCGGCAGTTAATTCTATCTGCAGTGTATTCACAGCCGATACATCATCCAGCAAGCCTTCCACTGCTTTACTCAAACCAAAATGTTTGATCAACGGCGTTACCAGTGTTTGGGAAAGTTTCCTGATCTCTTCGATCGCATTCAATATAAAACCGGATGATTGTTTCAGCACTTCCGCATCGGCCGGATATTTTTGCTGCGCAGAAGCGATGTACATCATGGCAACCGTTAACTGCTGATTTACGTTGTCATGCAGTTCGGTACTGATCTCGTAACGTTCTTTTTCCTGCACCTGTATCGTTGCTTCTGTAATTTCTTTTTGTTTCAGCAGGCGCTCTTCTTCCAGTTTTTCCTCCAGCCTTATTTTCTCGGTAATATTATTATGAATAGCGAGTATGGCCGCATTGCCTTTGTAATCGATCTTATGCGAGGAGATATCCATCACCATTACCTCTCCGTTCTTTTTTGTATTCTCCCAGATACCCGATTTTTTAGTTACATCCGCATCGAGGAATTCTTTTGCAAAAGTTTTTATTTTTTCATAATTGCTTTTCTGCCGCAAACCCAATGCACTCATACGCAACAACTCTTCACGTGTATAGCCATATTCTTTTTGCGCGGCATCATTCGCCTCCAGTATTTCGAACGTGTGCAGATCCCAGATAAAAATAGGCATCGGGTTATTAAAGAAAAGGTTCCGGTAACTCTCGTTGCTTTCGATCAAGCTTAACCTGATACGGTTACGCTCAATACTGTATTGAATTGATTTTGATAATAACCTTTCATCAAACTCGCCTTTGATCAGGTAATCCTGTGCACCGCTGGCCATTGTTTCGATCGCTAATTCCGTATCTGCCAAACCCGTAAGCACAATAATAGGTATGGCCGATGCATAGGCTTCTACCTGGCTGAATGAATTAAAGCCTGAGCTGTCGGGTAAAGAAAGATCCAGCAACACAACGCTTACGTTATGTTTACCCAATATCTCAATTGCCTGCGCTGTGCTGGATGCTTTAAATACATTTTCGAATGGAATGCGTGTCAGCCGCAGTGTTTCTTCCAGTAAAAAAAGATCGCCGGGATTATCTTCTACAATTAAAATGGAGAGTGATGGTGTATGGGTATTGTCGGGTATTGGCATTATAAAGGGTTCTTGTGATAAGGTGGATCTTCTGTTTTGTCTGCAAATCTATGTTATCATTTAATTCATCCGGTATTGATCGATCGATTTACTGATGGTAAAATAAAAACAACTTCCTTTTCCGGGTTCCGATTCAACCCAGATCTTACCATCGTGCCTGTCAACGATCTTTTTACAGATCGCAAGGCCGATACCCGTTCCACTGTATTCGTTCTTATGATGCAGCCTTTGAAAAAGCACAAAGATCTTTTCAAAAAAAATCGGTTTGATGCCGATGCCGTTATCGCGCACGCTGAACTGGTAATAACCGGCTTCTTCTTTTCCTTCAATATGAATGTGCGGCGAATCGCCGGTATGGTATTTCAATGCATTGCCGATCAGGTTCTGGAACAACTGGAACAGCTGTGTTTTATTGGCCCTTATATCCGGAAGCGGATCAACTTCGATGGTCGCTTTCATTTCATCTATCCGGGCAAGAAAAACATTCACCACTTCTTTCAGCAATTCGTTTGTATCGATCTCTGAAAGGTCATCTTTATTGGAACCCACGCGTGAATATTCAAGCAGATCCATGATCAGTTTGCGCATCCGCTCTGCACCATCAACAGCAAAATGAATATACTGCTCAGCGGTTTCATCTATCTGCGCCTCATATTTTTTCTTGAACAGCTGCAGGAAACTCGTGATCATCCGCAACGGCTCCTGCATATCATGCGAAGCTATATAGGCAAAGCGTTCCAGCTCAACATTAGATGCCGCCAGTTCATCAGCCCGCTGTTTTAAACGGTTGTTAAGGTCAAGCAGCAATGCCTCGCTTTCTTTACGTTCTGTAACATCTCTTGTAGCGCCGATCAAACGAATGGCTTTTCCTTTTTCATCGCGGATCACATACCCTTTATCAAATACATATGCATACCGGCCGTCTTTTTTCAGGAACCGGTATTCATCTTCCCAGTATAATTTGGATGGGTCATTCATGATATCATTCTGCTTTTTCTGAAATGCAGGATAATCATCGGGGTGTATCCTGTTATGCCAGAAATTCTGTTCAGGGATCGCTTCTTCCATTTCATAACCGAAAAGAACTTTCATCCCTTTACCGGTTCTGGTCACTTCGTTTGTTTCTACGTCCCAATCCCATATTGCATCATTGGTTGCTTTGGCAACAAGGTCGTAATTCTGGTTACTCGATTTTACTGCTTCAACGGCTATCCTGTTTTCCAGAATGATCATCAGTAAATTCTTTGCACGCTCCAAAGTATTTTCTTCTTCCTGCGTTGGCGCTTTTATTCTTTTATAATAAATGCCAAACGTTGCCATTACATTATTGTATGAATCGATGATAGGAAATGCCCAGCATGCTTTAATGCCTTCCTGTTGTGCAGCCGGTTTATACGCTGCCCATAGCGGATCGTTCTCTATGTCTGTAACGATCACTTTTTCTTTCCGGTAAGCAGCTGTGCCGCATGATCCCCTGTTCTCGCCCATCTCAATACCATCAATTTTATTGCGGAAACTTTCCGATAAACCGGGAGCAGACCATGTGTACATCCGGTTTCCTTTCAGCCGGATAACGGAACAGATCATGCCCTTATGTATTCCCTGTATTTCTTTCAGGTAAAAATCGAGTGTGTCTTCCAGTATGCTGTTGGGCCTTGCATTCATTTCAAGCACTTCACGCTCGAGCCTTTCAAGTGTACGAAGGTTTCTTATTTCCGTAACATCTTTGAAATAAACAGAGATGTTCTTTTCAGAAGGATAGGCGCTTACCTCTGCCCATATTCTATACATGGGAAAATATTCACGAAAACGGATCGATTGGTTTTTTTCAAGCAGGGTACGAAAATCCACATGATCCTTCAACAGAACAAGTTCAGGAAATTCTTCCCACAGGTTTTTGCCGATCAGTTGTTTTTCGCTTTTCCGCATTACTTTTTCTGCGGCCTTGTTCCAGAAAAGTATTTTCCAGTTTCTGTCAACAATAAAAAAACCATCGGTGATGCTGTCTAAAACAGTTTCCATCAGCAACCTGCTGTCTTCTTCCAGCTGCGACAGTTGTTTCGATTCTTCCTGTAAAGTCTGTAATTTCTGCTCCTGTTTTTTCTGTTCTGAAATATCGGTTGCTATCACGCTGATCACTTCTTCACCATGTTCATTCTTAACGATCACCGATGAGATCTTTACCGGAAATTTCTGCCCGCTTTTACGGATGCCGAGAATGATGCCTTTGATCGTTCCATGTTCGGCGCGTTGCTGCATCAGTTCATCAAATGACGGGTCGGTGGTGTCAATAATGGTTCGTCTTCCCAGGTTCTGCATTTCGGTTTCGGTATACCCAAACATATCGCAGGCTGTTTTGTTGGCACGCATGATACGGCCATCAGTCCTGGTTAAAATGAGGGCATTGTGTGAGGATTCGAAAAACGACTCGTAGACCGAAGTAATTGCCATGATGTCTCTTCCGGGATATTTGATTTATCGATTTGATTGCACCGGTTTGGTTTCGCAAAAACCTAATATCGGTAAGATTTACAAGACATCCAAGATTTGTTTATGAATGGGTATAATTGATCGCTATTCGTAAATTCTTTCGATTGCATTTTTGAATTTTTCCATTACCACTTTCCGCTTAAGGCTCATCTTGGGTGTCATCTCGCCTGTTTCAATTGTCCATTCGCGTGGCAGGAGTTCAAATTTTTTTATCTGTTCAACATGATTAAAGAACTGGTTAAAACTTTCTACCAGGCCGCGATACAGTTCCAGCACTTTCGGATGATGGATCACATCTTCATTTGTTGTGTAATTGATCTCTTTTTCTTTCATCCATTCCCGCAGTGTAGAAAATGAAGGGACGATGAGTGCACCCACAAATTTTTTCTCTGCACCCACTACCATTACCTGTTCAACAAACGGGCTTTCTTTCAATTTGTTTTCGATGGGTTGCGG
>JABDAP010000079.1:6494-10321 GCA_013289065.1 Bacteroidota bacterium
ATATTTGCCGCCGCTTGTTTTAAAGAGTTCTTTTTTCCTGTCGGTGATCTTAAGAAATTTTCCTTCTTCCCAAACACCGATATCGCCTGTATGCAGCCAGCCATCGATCACTGTTTCAGCAGTAAGATCCGGGCGTTTATAATAACCTACCATTACACTTGGCCCCGTTACACAGATCTCGCCATCTTCTTCCAGCTTTACCTTGATGCCATTGATCACGGGGCCAACGGTTCCGAATTTGGTGCCGCCTTTTTCCTGCCTGTTCACGGCTATCACGGGACTGTTCTCTGTTGGCCCATAACCTTCATACACCGGAATTTTCGCGGCATTAAAAATGCGCAAAAGTTTTACCTGGCATGCGGCGCCGCCGGTTACAATAAATTCAACATTGCCACCCAATGCTTCGCGCCATTTGGTGAAGATGATCTTATTGGCGAACGCAAGCTGCATGTTGTACCAGGCGCCGCCGCTTATACGGTTATCATATTTTTCTGCAAGATCAACGGCCCAGAAAAATAATTTTCTTTTGATGCCTTTTTGTTCATTGCCTTTAGACATGATGCGTTCAAACACTTTTTCAAGCAATCTCGGAACCGTTGTAAATCCATGTGGTTGTACTTCGCGGAGATTATCGCCGATGGTTTCCAAACTTTCTGCATAATAGATACTGATGCCGCTAAAGAGATAAATATAGCTGCACATTTTTTCAAAAATATGATTGAGCGGAAGAAAGCTTAACACCCTGCTTTCCGGTGCATCATTGAACGGAAAACTTTCTTTTGATAGCTGAACATTGGTATAGATATTTTTATGGCTCAGCATCACACCCTTTGGCGTTCCGGTTGTTCCCGATGTATAAATAATGGTAGCAACATGTGTGGCGGGGATTATTTTTTTTATCTCATTAATTTCATGCAGGGAATTTTCATCAGCTAATCCCGTTACTTCAGACCAGTGTGCGGCGCCTTCTATTTTATCAAACGTATAAATATGTTTGAGCGATGGAACTTTGTCCAGCAATCCTTTTATTTTTTGCAGCAGCTCGTCATTACTCACAAACATATATTTCACTGCGGCATCATTCAGGATAAATTCGAGTTCAAGCGGATTGGTTGTTGGGTAAACAGGAACCAGGATAGCGCCGAGTTGTTGTACGGCAAGGTCGGTAAAGATCCATTCGGGGCGGTTATTGCTGATGATCGCGATTTTATCGCTGTTTTCAGCGCTCATATCATTTCCACTCACACCCAATGTATGTAAGCCTGCGCTAAAACGGTTCACAATATCCGCTACCTGTTGTGTGCCATATTTTATCCATTCACCATTTTCTTTTGCAGCAAGCATATCTTCTTTTGGAAAATGCTGCAACTGGTGGCTGAGGCAATCGAAGAGTCGTTTGATGATCATAGGGGAGTTGTGAATGGTGAATGGTGAATGGACAATGGTGAATATTTATTGCCTATTCACCATTGACTATTCACCGCCTGTTATTTTTCCTGCTCGTCTTTCATTCTTTTATATTCTTCTTCGGCGAGGTGTTGCCTGTCGCCATTGTATGCATCAAAATACTGGAAGCCGAGGCCAAGGCCCCAACCCAGCATTACCCAAACGGGCCATGGATAGCCGCGATGATGGCCGAGGCCACCTTCGGTGAACCACCAGATACCCCACAAAAAAGCATTGATCACGATATAACTATACAGGTTCTTTTTAAAGCTGGCCCTTTTCTTCGCAATGCGCCAGAGCTTTTCGTCGTTTGTTGGTTCCATAAAAGATTTTAAGACTATCAAATTAGGTAAATATGCACAAATAAAAAAGCTGATGTTTATCGGTATTGCATCAGTTTAAAAAATCAAAACTGCGCCTCTGCGCCTTTGCGTGAAAAAATGTACGCAAAGGCGCGGAGGCGCAGTAATTTGTATCGCCAGCCTTATCTTATTTCCTGATCCCTGCTTAGCGGGTAAAATAATATTGCCCTGTTGGTATCTTAAATACGCGGCTTTCCTGGAAAGTTTTTAACCCTTCTGTTTCTTTTGCATGATTCTTTTGCCATGCTGCATATTCATCTGCTGATAATGATGTGCTCATGAGCCAGTAATTATATGCTTCAAACAAACCCTGGTTTAGTAAATATTGCTGGTGATCGAACAAACGGAAAGGGAACTGTTTTTGTTTTTCCTGCATCCACCCGGTAATAAATTTTGTACGGATGCTGCTGATATCGGCTGCGGTAATATTTGTTTTTACATTACCCGTCATCTTTACCAATACTTCCAGCACATTTTTTTCAAAAGCAGACGTGTTCTTATTATTCATCAGCTGTTGTATCGCACCCGGCGCCAGCAAACTTTTGTATGATGCTGCCAATTGCGTTTTGATCTCTTCTGTTCTTGCCGAATAACTCTCCAGGTTTAAAAACAATTCGCCGTATAATATGGAACGTATCCAGTTATTTTTTCGTGCATAATACATAGTGGCGTTGTAATAATTGCTGCTGTAAGTCGGGTCAACCTCAATTCCTTTTTCCCATTCGGTTATCGCTTCGTCCATATCATTATCCATAGCAGATAATTCTGCGTACTCATTATGGATCACACCGCTGTTTGGGAATTTATGTAAAGCTGTCCTGTACAATTTGCCGCATTCTTTATAAGATGCGATCGCTTTGTATGCGAGGCCAAGTACCTGGAACGACTGTTGATCTGCATCCGGTTTTTCTACCAGTTCTTTTCCCACTTCGATTGCTTTGGAGAAATCGCGTTTGAGATAATTGGCAAAACAGAGATCGCGCAGTATATCAACATTATTGGGTTCCTGCTGTTTGGCACGCTCCAATATCACTACTGCATTGTCGTAATCGCCTTTCTGTACCAATGTGCGTGCAGTTTCCTGGAGAAGTTTTGCGGTTTGCTCCTGTGACTGCACAGTGCTGAAACCTGCAACTATCAAAACAAAAATGAAAAAATATTTCATGTTATCTAATTACTTGTGTGATAATACAACAAAAAATCTGCCACTATCCGGCGTTGTATCAGTTTGAAAATTATGAAAATTATTTCGCCACAGATTCACAGATTAGCACAGATATCAGTGAAATCTGTGAATCTGTGGCGAACTGTTTTTATTTTAATTAAAGTATACAATACTACTATTCATAAATCAGATGCGTTAATAATCCATCGCGCAGCTTGGGTTCGAACCAGGTGCTTTTGGGTGGCATAACATTGCCACTGTCGGCGATATCAAATAACTGTTCGATCGTTACCGGGTATAAACTGAAAGCTACTGCCATTTCACCACTATCCACTCTTTTTTCCAGTTCACGCAGGCCGCGTATGCCGCCAACAAAATCGATCCGTTTATCTGTTCGCTGATCTTTGATGCCAAGCAGCTTATCGAGTACATTATTTTGTAAGATGGTAATATCCAGCACGCCTATCGGGTCGGTTGTATAGGTTCCTTCTTTTGCGGTAAGCTTGTACCAGTTCTTATCCATATACAACCCGAAAGTATGTATGGTTTCCGGGCGGTAGGGTTCTTTGCTGATCAGCTCTATGGTAAATTGTTTGCTTAGCTCCTTGATAAAACTTTTGGGTGTTAACCCATTCAGGTCTTTTACCACGCGGTTATAATCCATTATCTGCAACTGGTTGGATGGAAACAGCGTAGTTAAAAAATAATCCGCGCCTTCTGTTGCCGAAGCGCCCAATGCCTTACGCACTTTAGCCGCAGATGCCGCACGGTGATGCCCATCGGCTATGTAAGTGCATGGAATTTCTTTGTCGAAGAATGAAGTGATCTGTTCTGCTGTATCATCATCATTCACG
>JABDAP010000080.1 GCA_013289065.1 Bacteroidota bacterium
GTGGGACATACCGGCGACCTGAATAAGAGGATAAATGAACACAATGCCGGGAAAGCAAACTTTACGTCAAAGGGCATTCCATGGCGGTTAATTCATTTTTTTGAATGTTCAAATAAGTCCGAAGCAACAAGATTAGAAAGCTCAATTAAAAAAAGAGGTATTAAAAGATATTTACAGGATCATAATGTCCCTGTAAAGTTCGGGACGTAGCGCAGCCCGGTAGCGCACACGTCTGGGGGGCGTGGGGTCGCAAGTTCAAATCTTGTCGTCCCGACTTAAAAGACCGCAAATGGTCACAAAAGCTCGAAAACTTCAGTGTTTTCGGGCTTTTTTATGTTTTTGATATCAATTCATCGCAATTCGTAGTAACATCTTGCGACCAATCAGGCGAACACTTTCGCTGTGCATTTCACTTACGCCGCAACCGCCAAATCAACGGTCAATGGCGCGCTGTGGCACCACCTAACCCGAAACGCAGACTATTGGCTTTAAAGGTGGTGACGAAATAAACTAATCTGTGATGGAAAACGGTGTTGCAAATATTGCAATCATGAGCTTGCAGGAAGGCGCCGGTTTAAGTACGAACGGTAACTACGGATTCACCCAATTTTATATTTTTAATGTGGTCTATGCATGAAAACGTTCACTATATCAGACAGTTCCCCGAACCTGGTTGTTTCGATCATTCCGCTGAATTATGGAACAGTCGTTTCCAGGACTCCTTTGTCGTGGTCAATTGTTTTTCCAAGAAGATCTATTATCCCAAACACTGGACACCTTTTTCCATCAAGTGCGCCTTTGGAGGAAAAGAGCATTACCGGTTCAATGATAAAAGCTATAGCGTGTATGGCGATGCGTTCCTTCTGTTAAACGAAGGCAACGAATACGCCAGTTCTATTGAGGCAGATGATATTCAGGTAGAATCACTCAGCCTGAATTACAGCCGTCACAGCCTTCAGCTCTTTACTGCCGCGTATTCATCCAGGCCAGATTCCCTGCTGGATGATGATCCCCTGAATTATACAGGCCAGCCGCTGAATTATTTTGACAAGCTATACCGGTACACACCCAGGCTCCTGCATTATATCAACCTGTTCCGGCAGCAATTGCAGCAAGAGGTTGTGGATAAGAACATCTTAAATGAACTTGCTTATCTGTCACTGGAAGAGTTGGCAAAGATCCAATCGGAAACCTGTAAGGAAATAGACCAAGTAGCTGCAAAAAAAAGAAGCACACGCGAAGAACTCTTCAAACGCCTGCACCTGGCCCGTGACTATATGTATTCCTGTTACCAGGAGCCTATTACACTGGATACACTTGCTTCCATTTGTTATCTCAATCCTTGTTATCTCCTGCGTGAATTCAAACGTTTGTTCGGCATTACACCCCATCAATACCTCACCGCTATCCGGCTGGAAAACGCCAGGCAGCAACTGGGTGATACACAAAAATCAATGACTGAAATACTCAGCGAATCCGGGTTTTCAGATCTTTCCTCTTTCAGCAAGTTGTTCAAAAGAAGCTATCTCGCATCTCCTTCCCATTTTCGCATGGCTGCTGACAGAAAGAATTAAAAGTCAATTTTCGCCAATAAGGAATCCTGCATTGTTTCGTAGTATTACTGAAAAGCAATATAGATCTATATGAAATACAAACAAACCGTCTGCAGCATTGTATGTTGTTTGCTGTTCGGCATTGCAGCCAGCCACCTGAATGCCCAGGCAAATCCGATCATAAAACAAGCCGATTCTCTTTTCCAGGCCGGCGACTGGAGCGGGGCGAAATCTTTGTACCTCGCAGCCGAGAAGGCTGGCCCGCTTGCTCCATCCAGCCGCTCAAGACTGGGATTTTCCAGGCACCGGTTGGGTATGTATGATGAAGCAATGAAAGATTACCAGCAACTGATCGTGATGAATAATGTACCTCCTGTGATCCGCGGTATTACCTATTCGCGCATCGCCCGTATTTATACCATACGTGCTGACAAACCACAGGCATTGGCTATGCTTGACAGCGCGATAGCGAACGGATACGCCAATCTTGGAGAAATGGATTCATTGCCGGATTTTAATAATATGCGCAGCGATACCGCATTCGTTTCGAGAAGAAACAGGGTTTATGTAGTGGCAATGCCCTGTATGGTGAATGCGCATGCAAGAGAATTTGATTTCTGGATCGGCGAGTGGAATGTATATGTTACAGGAACCAATACTTATGCGGGCCACAGCCTGATCCAAATGATCTCTCAAGGCTGTGCCATTCTTGAAAACTGGGACAGCCCCGGCGGCACAGGCAAAAGCATTAATTATATCGATCCTGCCAATAATAAATGGAAGCAGGCATGGGCAGGTTCGGGTGCTAATGGCGTGCAGGAATTCGTTGATGGCGAGTACATAGATGGCGCTATGCGTTTCCGTTTTTCTTTTGTGAATCCGCAAGGACAGACATTACAGGGCCGTTTTATTTTTTATAATGAAAAACCAGGACAGGTGCGGCAGTTCAACGAAACTTCCGCCGATGGTGGCAAAACATGGGTGACTTCTTATGACTTCACTTATATCAGGAAAAAATAACCAGGATGAGGCGGAAGCCGTATTGCCAAATCTGTATGGTTTAATGTTTTTCCTTTCCATGGATCGCCAGAGTTATCTTACGAAGCTGTGAAGTATTTAACAATCAACCGGCCAATGTGATCCGCTTTGCAAGCCTGGCCCAATTACCTGAGGAGTTGAAAGATCTATTTGAAACGCAGATTCAAAGAAATGATATCTGAATTCATTCCATTATTTTTTGTGTAATGTCCGTATCGCAGTTCAAGCATATTAAAATGTTCCATGCCAAACACACCGTTTGCCGGTGTTAAGCGGATACCCGTACCAAACATCTGGCTCGTAAACTTTGAAAGATCATAATTGCTTGTGTAATACTGATCGGTTGTTTTATGCGCCTGGTAAGCCGCAAAATAATTTACTGCTGTTTGGGTATAATACCTGTAAAAAGGCGTTACGGAAAAGAAGGGTGATATTTTTACCGATGTTTCAAGGTTGGCAGTATGTGCTTCCAATCCCCAGTCATCTTTGTAATAGCGGTAATAAGCACGCAGTATCAGATTATCGCCCAAAAAATAATTGGCGCGGAAACCGACGGGCAGCTTGAATCGTTTGCCGGGAAGGTTCTCAACTTTTTCACTATTATCTGTAAAATATACACGATGAAAAGGCAGGCCGAGATAACCATCCTGGTAAATCAGATCCATCAGGAATGCGACCTGTAGCCGCTCATTCACAATTTGGGTATAGGAAAGGGAAGTGCCGAATGTATTTCGTGCGGCGTTGTCGTACTGTTCTCCGCGCTGGTTGATGCTGGGATTGGTACGTAACTCAAGCGGGTAGACAAGTTTCACGTTATCGAGGTAGGCAAAAAATTTAGCGCTGAATTCACCGCTTTTATTTTTTGTTTTTTTGGAAAAATTGATATTGCCACCCAAAGAAAAATAATCGAATTCGTTTGAGAGAGATAAGCCTGCGCCAACACTGTTGCCTTTCAATTCATTTTCCATTGTCCAGTTAGCAGATGGATAAATTCTTGTATCAGCGTGTGATGCAGATGAATTTGCTTTCAGGTCGATCATGTCTGATGAAGCAGAAGTATAATGGTCAACACCCAATTCAAAATCATATGTGTGCTTTCGGTTCTTATTATCCCATTTATGCAATTTGATCTCGATCGAATTGGAGAGGTCGGTTAATTTTTCTGAACCAATGCCACCGGTAACCGCAGAATTATTTCCGTTCTGCGTATAATAGCTCGATACAAAATTGGCTTCTTCAAAACTCAGTGTCCTGCTTTTATAAGATGTATCTGACGGTTTGGTTGTTTGTGAAAAAGCGGCTAATATGCCCAGATACATACCGATTACGGCAAGTGATAATTTTCTCATCGTGTTTTTTTAGATAATAGACTTTAATTACATCCACACCCGCCACCACTCTTACCGGCATTCGCCCCGGAGGCACCTTCACGGTAAGATTGAAAACTGAGTTCTGTTTTCTCCACTTTACGATTTCCCAATACCATTTCACCATCATTCAGTTTATTTTTCTGGTATTCTTTTACGGGCCTGCATGAGCCCAGCAATGCGGCTACAGCAACTACGGCCATGACGGAACCCATTTTCATTCGTTGTTTTTTTCTGTTCATGTTAGTTGTATGTTTTTTGAGGTGAACACGCGGTTGTTATCATCAATCATGATGCAGGCGATATTTTTAATCTGGTCGATGAGGTCAAGCCCGGCTTTAATTCCCATGATCATCACGGGTGTTGCCATCGCATCTGCGATCTCTGCATTAGGGCTGATAATGGTCACGCTTTTAATACCGGTAACGGGTAACCCTGTTTTCGGGTCAATGGTATGCGAATATTTTTTGCCGTCGATCAGTACAAATTTTTCATAGTTGCCCGAGGTGGCGATGGCCATACCTGTAATAGTAAGATGCGAGAATGTATGCCCGGCCGAATCTGGATTGGCAATGCCGATCGTCCAGTCATTTCCATCAGGCTGCTTTCCCCATGCAGTAAGATCGCCGGAAGCATTTACAATGCCGCTTACAACGCCGCTTTGCTGCATTATTTTTTTTGCGCGTTCGGCGGCGTATCCTTTTCCGATACCGCCAAAGCCTATGCGCATTCCTTTTTCTTTCAGAAATACCGTGCAGTTATTTTCGTCAAGAATTACGTTTCGATAGTTGATAAGCCGTACCAATTGTTTTGCAGCAGATGCATCCGGCAACGCCGTCATGGATTTATCAAAATTCCAGAGTTTTTTATCGATGGAACCATAGGTAATATCAAATGCGCCCTGCGTTAACTGAGAGATCTGCAGTGATCTTTTAATGAGATCAAAGACTTCCCTGTCAACCTTTACCGGTACAATACCGGCATGTTGATTGATGAGGTTTGTTTGGCTCTGGTCATTAAACGTAGTAAGTAATTTTTCAATCCTTTTAATTTCTTCGATCGCTTCCCCGATCCTTTCTGCTGCCCAGGTTTCACCATCTGCCACAACACTTATTTCAAAACGGTTACCCATAAGCTTTGTTACCTGCTTATGAATAGATAGTTCTGAAGTTAACAGTTCACTTTGCTGCATCCGTTATTTTTTTTATATCACCAATAAATTCCGCAACAGATATCCTGGGATAACCATCCCATTTTTTTATCACGGTTCCGTCTGCATTCAATAAAAGTGTAAGTGGAAAACTGCCTGCTGCATTGTATTTATCGGCCAGCTGGTCGTTCTGCTGCTGCTGTAATTTTGATAACTGGTTTTTCTTCTGCCGGGGAAAATCAGCATTTACCAATACCAGGTTTTTATTTGACAGTGTGATAAAATCAGCACTTTCAAAAAAATCATGATGCATTTTTATGCAGGGCCCGCACCAGTCAGAACCGGAAAAATTCAGGAGAATATATTTGTGTTCGGCGGAAGCCTGGAGACGTGCTTTTTCAAAATTGGTTTCCCAGGATGTAAAAGCAGCTGTTACAAAAAACAAAAGCAAAAGACTCACTATTCGCATATGTGTGGATTGAGGGGTATCTTAGTGATACCGTATTGAAAGAATTTGTTATTAAAGTACGCTTAATATTCTCCTAAAAAAATGCCAAAGAAATATTCCCCAATTCTGTGGCAAATCTGATTTTTCAAACTAAAGACTGATCAGTAGATTTGATTGTTTGATTCCTGATTTATGTAACCGTTAATTACAAAAACATTTCTGATGAAACTATCCCCGTTATTTACCTGCCTGCTGTTCTCCTTAATGATCAGTAATACTTATGCCACCCCTGTTCACAAAAAACAGATGCACCTGTACGTTTCTCAATATGAAAATGTGCTGGGAACTTCCATGGAACTGAAGATCTCGGCTGCTTCGCAAAGATCGGCAAATGTTGCCGCGCAGGCTGCTATTCATGAGATTGGCCGCCTCTCAAAAATCCTGAGCGCTTATGATAAAGAAAGTGAGTTTAGTCATTGGCTGCTTACCTCAAAGCAGGCGGTGCATGTATCTCCTGAATTGTTTGAGGTACTGAACCTGTTCGATCAATGGCGAACCAAAAGCGGTGGAGCATTAAATGCATCAGCGGATGTGATCAATAAAGTTTGGAAACAGGCTGCATTAAAACAAAGTTTGCCCACTCAACAGGAACTGAGTAATGCTGTGGTGGAGACACAAAAAGAACATTGGAAGCTAAACCCATCCGATCAAACGGCTATACATGAAACCAGTGCCATGCTGGTGCTGAACTCTTTCGCTAAAAGTTATATCATAAAACATGCTGCAAACCTTGCCATGGCATCCGGTAAAACCGATGCAGTGGTAGTAAACATCGGTGGTGATATGGTTGTTTCGGGAAATATGGATGAGACCATAAACGTAAGCGACCCAAAAGCCGACGCAGAAAATGAGTTGCCGTTGGATCAGCTGCAGGTAAGTAATAAAGCCATTGCAACCAGCGGCAATTACCGTAGAGGCGAAATGATCAATGGCCATTGGTATTCGCATATTGTAGACCCACGCACGGGAATACCTGCCGATAATATATTAAGCGCTACAGTTGTTGCAGACAATGCAACCGATGCCGGAGCCTTAGCTACTGCATTTAATGTACTGAAACCTTCAGAAAGTGCTCAACTCGCATCAACAGTACCGGGGGCAGAATATCTTATAATAACAAAAGAAGGCGAACGGATAGAAAGCAAGGGCTGGGCCTCTATGGAAACATCGTTGGCCAATAAAGAAACTGCTGCGATCAAACCTTCATGGGCAAATGATTTTGAACTGATCATTAACCTCGAAATAAACGCCCAACAAGGTTTTGCCAAAAGGCCATATGTAGCTGTATGGATCGAAGATGAAAATCATGCAGCGGTCAGATCCGTTTCTGTGTGGCATCAAAGCGACAGGTATATCAATGAATTAAAATCCTGGTACCTTAAATACAGGACATTATATACAACTGATAAAAACTTCAACAGTTCCGTTACAAGCGCTACACGTTCAGCCGGAAAATATACAGTGAAATGGGATGGCAAGGATGACAAAGGTGAATATGTGAAACCTGGCAAATACACATTAAAGATCGAAGCGTCAAGGGAACACGGCACTTACCAGTTAATGCGCCAGGACATCGAATGGAATGATGCACCACAACAGATCACCATTCCCGGAAATGTTGAGATAGCCGCGGTAACATTGGATTACAGGAAAAAGGCAAGTAACTGATATGCCTGAGAAAGAGAGTACCAAACAGAGAAGTCAAACATATTTAACATGGAGACGCAGGATAGCGATGAGCAGCCGTTGGTTGCATATTTATGTGTCTATGATCAGTTTTGCCATCGTGTTCTTTTTTGCTGTAACAGGGCTTACGTTAAACCATGCGGATAAATTCGGCAGTGAACTGCACAGTTCACAGGAGAAAGGCAAAATGGATGCAGCATGGGTAAACCTGTCAGATACTTCAAAAATCAACAAGCTTATTATTGTTGAATACCTGCGAAATAAAAATAGTGTAAAAGCATCAATGAGTGATTTCAGGATCGATGATTCACAGGTTAGTGTTTCCTTTAAGGGCCCCGGTTATGCAGCGGATATCTTTATCAATCGCACGAATGGTGAATATGAGGTTACCAAAACCAGCGCCGGTTTTGTAGGCTTTATCAATGATCTTCATAAAGGCCGCGATACAGGAAAAGCATGGTCGGTAGTGATCGATGTTGCAGCTATATTGATGACACTCGTTTCACTTACAGGAATATGCCTGATGCTTTTTATCAAACGGAAAAGAGTAAATGGATTTATTATTGCAGCACTGGGATTACTGATCGCCTGGCTTGTTTACATGATATGGATCAAATAAATAATTGTGTTGAATACCGCATTTGCCGGAGATAAATTAAACAGAAATAAAATGAAACGTACATGCATCGTGATTATAGTGAGCTTTTGCCTGTCTCTCAATTTTAGCGCCTGCCTGTTTGCCCAGGAACCGAACAGGTCTGCTGAAACAGTGGTTGTAAAATTAACGGCCGCACAGTTAAAAGCTGTTGAAGGTGTGTTTCAAAGCCCGAGAAATCCAGACATGTATATACAGTTTACGGCGGCGGAGGATGCCATTGTTGGTAAATTATTATGGAACAATAACCAGGTGCGATTAACACCTGAATCGGATCTGACTTTCTTCAACAAAGATGCGAACGAGGGCAGCCCGCTCAGGGTTAATTTTAAAAGAGATTCTGCAGGCGTGATGGCACAATTTACAATGGGTAATAATGATGTGTGGAAAAAAGTAAATAATTATAAGCCGATCGTAAAAGTAGAAATGGCTCATACACCTGAACAGTTAAAACCATTCGAAGGCCTGTTCCAGGCACAGAATGGCCAACAGCGTTTTATTCAATTGTATGAAAAAGGAAATCAGTTAATACTTAAGGAACATCCTGACGGAAATGAAATTGCTTTAGTGCCTGAATCAGAATTAAGTTTTTTTATCAAGAACCAGCTTTTGTTCTCCCTTTCCTTCAGTAAAGACAAAGACGGAAATATTGCACAGGCATTGATGAATAAAAGAGATATATGGAACAGGGTTCCACCTTATCATCCTGCAACCGGACAACTGAAAATATTTGACGGCAAATACCAATCAAAGGATGATGGTGATAATTACGTTCAGGTGATAACGCGCGGAAATAATTTAGTGCTAAAACAACTCTGGGATCGCAAAGAGATTATGTTGACTCCAATAACTGAGAACTATTTCTATAATGATAAAGAATCGTATTCACTGGCCTTTCAAAAAGATAAGGAAGGCAATTATGCGCAATTAAAAGTATTGGGCATCGATGTGTTTATGAAAGTGAAAGATTAAGCAAATACACTGTGACTAAAGGATTACCGATAAAGGATAAAATAGATGCCGGCCGCCAATATATCTAATTTACTCAACGATCAACTGTTGCGAATAAATGGTGCGGTTAAATGTATCAACCACCTGCACAAAATAAACACCCTTTGCATGCTGCGCCGGGAAAGTAAATGAATTGGTATTTGTTTTTGTTGTCAGGTTCATTTTTGCCTGCATAATGGCTTTGCCGTTTACATCGAGCAGTATTACGCTGTATTCGCCTTTCTCTTTCATGTTCGATGTGCGGATCTGGAACTTGCCATGGCTGACCGGATTAGGAAAAACGCTGATGTTCGGAATGTTATTATCTGTTTCCAGCGCCTCTGCAAAACTTACCGAAGTAGTTTCATTATTCTTTACTGCAGCTTTCTGAAAAAGCAGGTTGCTGCTGGCCATATCGGCAATATTGCCAAGGCCGCTGATATTATGTGTATCAACAGCTGTTGCTTCCAGTGATGGCCATTTTACTTTATAGATAGGAGAGAAGTTCTTGCCATAAGTCATTCCGCAACTTATGAGCAGGTCGCCATTCTCATCTACCGAAGCGCCATTTGAAGTAAATTCTGCCGGAAGGTTTTTGATCATTCCAACATAATCGCATTTTTTGCTCGGCAGGCTGATGTGAAAGATATGGTTGTGTAATGCGATCAGGTATAAACTTCCATCTGCCGCACACACCATATCGCCACCCCATGAGGTACAGCTTGAACGAACCAGTACCTGGTTCTGGGGGTTATCGATCAATACACCGAGATCTTGGATAACAGGTGTTCCCTGCGTGGTAAATTTAATTAGGTGCTCGCCATCATTAGATAACGCATAACCCACGCCATCACCACCAATCGCCATACGGGTGATCTGTCCGGCAACATCGTTTACGTTATGCAACAGGTTAATGGATTGGTTTGATAAACAGGTAAAAGAAGGTTCGGATTCTTTCAGATCCATATAACGCAGTTCGGATAACTGCAGCGGAACATAGAACAGGCGGTTGCTTTGCGCATCGAATGCGAGACAGGCAACACCGCCGCCCACCGGCAGTTTCAGGGTATCAGCTCCGGTCGGCTGGTTTTTATCATCGCATTTCTGATAGGATGTATAGCCATTATTCCTGATCGAATATTTCTTCTTCGTATCAAACATATCATCCAGCGCTTTGCCTGCATTTACATCGATCGAAGTAATATGGTTATAGGTTAAAGGCGCCGAACTGCCGGCAGAGATCAAAAATGTTTTTTTAGAAACCTGTGCAAAAGAGAGGGTACACAAACAACATAAAGCAATAGTGGTAAA
>JABDAP010000081.1 GCA_013289065.1 Bacteroidota bacterium
AATTTAAAAAAGCGGGCCTGCAAACATGGAACAACAGCGGCACTTATATACAGCAGATCCCATCGATGATCGGATCCAGGCCCACCAGCCTTTCTGCAAAATTTGACGGAGTTCCTGTTGATCCAAAAAACATTATCGTGGTTTCAGGAAAAACAGATGTTCAGTTAAATGAATTGTCGGGCCTTGAAAAAGTAACCATCGCCAAAGGCGCTAATCTCAATGCAGAGGCAAGAAAATACCTTGGCCAGGCTTCCACAAAAAATTACCTCGTGTTAGTGGATACTTCTTTTGGTTTGAACTTCGCCAGGTTGCAGCCACGCGGTGCATCGGCAAAATCAGAAAAGGCTGTTGTGTTTGTATTGACATCGCAGGATCCAAAAACATTTTCGGTCGAGGCAAAATTTACCGAACAGAAACTGCAGAATGTACTGGGTGTATTGCCGGGCAAAAGCAGGCCGAATGAATATGTGATCTTTTCGGGGCATTATGATCATCTCGGCATCAGGGCAACCAAAGACAAAGATGGCAATGTACTGGCCGACTCGATATATAACGGCGCGAATGATGATGCTGCAGGAACCACTGCCGTTATCATGCTGGCAAAATATTTCAAACAGTTAAACGATAATGAACGTACACTCATTTTTGTTGCATTTACCGCAGAAGAAATAGGTGGGTATGGCGCACAGTATTTTTCAAAACAACTTGTTCCGGAACAGGTGATAGCGATGTTCAATCTTGAAATGATCGGTACACAAAGCAAGTGGGGTAAGAACTCTGCTTATATAACCGGGTATGAGAGAACGGATATGGGCAAAATACTTCAGGACAATCTGAAAGGAACTGATTTTACATTTTATCCCGACCCTTATTTCCCGATGCCGTCGCCGTCGAATCTTTTTTTCCGTTCTGATAATGCTACACTGGCAAGGCTGGGCGTACCTGCACATACTATTTCCACTTCAAAAATGGAAGATCCTCCCGAGCCCAATTACCATAAAGTAACTGATGAGATCGGAACACTCGATATGGATAACATGGCCATGATCATCAAAGCCATTGCCATCAGTTCAAAAGGAATTATCAGCGGCCAGCAAACACCTTCAAGGGTTGATGTTTCGAATCTGAACAGGCCTGCGAGAAATTAATTTCGGGGTACATAAAACTTCAATCGGGAACAGCGATCGAAATAAAAAAGACGATGCAAACATTTGCATCGTCTTTTTTATTTCGGATAATGTATTTGTGCCCTCTAAACATTTACCGGCACACTATGCACAGCCGTACTGATCTCTTTAATAAGTGATACATCTTTTTCAATGGCATTTCCCACAACGATCACATCGGCGCCTGCCTTGCAGTTGCGGTAGGCTTTTTCGGGTTCGGTAATACCGCCGCCGATGATCAGGGGGATTTCAATATGCCTCGCAACTTTTTCAATCATGTGTTCTGTGATGGGCCTTTTGGCGCCGCTGCCCGCATCCATGTAAATAAGCTTCATGCCTAGCATCTCGCCGGCCATAGCGGTACACATGGCAATTTCATTTTTATCGGCAGGTATAGGTGTTGCATTCGAAATGTATGATACCGTGGTAGGCGCGCCCCCATCAACCACCATATAACCGGTTGGCATGATCTCGAGGCCGCTCTTTTTTACAAAAGGCGCACTGATCACATGCTGGCCGATGAGTAATTCAGGATTACGGCCGGATATCAGCGAAAGGTATAATAACGCATCTGCATATTTACTGACCTGCGAAGGGGAGCCGGGAAATAAAAGTACTGGTATATCGGAGGAAGATTTGATCTGCTGGATGCATTCATCCAGATGGCTGGAAATAACCAGGCTGCCGCCAACAAAAAAGTAATCCACTTTTGCGTCGGTTGCCAGCAGGAGTAACTGATCAATCTTTTCATTGTCAACTTTATCGGGGTCAATCAATACTGCGAATGATTTTTTACCCGATTTTTTTCTCTCAACAATTTGATGATACAGTGCCTGCTTCATTCGCGATCTGATAAATACTGCTGCAAAAATGCAAAAAAGTTTTTACTTACAACTGCCTAACTCCCTGATGGTTCGATACCGAACTTAAAGATAAGGCATTATTGCGATTTGGTTCTATTACAGCAATTGCTGTTCCACCTACCTCATTTACGTAAAATAACCCATTCAAACGCCAAAAACCTCAAAAAATCTTTTCTACAACTGTGAACATTGCAGCAAAATCAATGGGGATTTGGGGTACGAAATAATCCCCATTCCTTATCCACAAAGTGTTGATATTTCAGGAACGGAATTTTAAAAACAGAAGGATATTTTCGTCAACCGCTTAACAATTCGTTAATGCCGGGGGCCCGTAAAATAACCCATTAAAATACCTTGCACTATGTCAAACCCTCTCGCTAAAAAAGGCCTGCAATTCAACCGCCGCTTCACAAAAGATGATGTTACTCCTTTTGACATGTTCGAATATGATTACCGCGACAGCGTGATCAAGAACCCGAATGGTGAGAAAGTTTTCGAAATGAATAACGTGGAAGTGCCGAAGCAGTGGAGCCAGATAGCGACGGATATTCTTGCGCAGAAATATTTTCGTAAAGCGGGCGTACCACAACCGGATGGGTCGGTTGGCAGGGAAACCAGTGTAAAACAGGTGGCACACCGTATGGCTAACTGCTGGCGTGTATGGGGTGAACGCTACGGTTATTTTGCTTCAGAAAATGATGCGGTTATTTTTTATGATGAGCTGGTATACAGTATCCTCAACCAGGCATGTGTGCCAAATTCTCCACAGTGGTTCAATACGGGTTTGCATGAGAGTTATGGTATTACCGGAAAGCCACAGGGCCATTATTATGTTGATCCGAAAGATAAAAAATTAAAGAAATCGGCAAACGCTTACGAACGCCCTCAGCCACACGCATGTTTTATTTTAAGTGTGAGTGACGACCTTGTAAATGAAGGCGGCATCATGGATCTGTGGACACGCGAAGCGCGCATTTTCAAATATGGTTCAGGTGTAGGAACAAACTTCTCACAGATCCGTGGCGGCGGCGAAAAATTATCAGGGGGCGGAACATCCAGCGGCCTCATGAGTTTTCTGAAGATCGGTGACCGTGCTGCAGGCGCTATCAAAAGCGGTGGCACAACACGCCGCGCGGCAAAAATGGTTTGCCTCGACCTTGACCATCCTGAAATAATGGAATTCATTAACTGGAAAGTAGGCGAAGAGAAAAAAGTTGCAGCGTTGGTAGCCGCGGGTTACGATAACAGTTATGAAGGAGAAGCATATGCAACCGTATCCGGACAAAATTCAAATAACTCTGTCCGTATTCCCAATTCATTCTTTAAAGTGCTGGAAGAAGGCGGCGACTGGGAATTGAAAGCAAGAACTGATGGGCGAGTGATGAAAAAAATTCCAGCCAGTGAAGTGTGGGAAAAAATTTCATATGCCGCATGGCGCTGCGCTGATCCGGGAACACAGTATGATACCACGATCAATGAATGGCACACCTGCCCGAAAGGCGGCCGTATCAATGCATCCAATCCATGTTCGGAATACATGTTCTTAGATAATACGGCATGTAACCTCGCATCGATCAACCTACGCAAATTTCATACGGAAGAAAATAATGTTTTTGATGTAGAAGGATTTGAATACACCACGCGTTTATGGACAACCGTACTGGAAATTTCTGTGTTGATGGCGCAGTTCCCTTCAAAAGAAGTGGCGCAGTTATCATTCGATTACAGAACATTGGGTTTAGGATTTGCCAACCTCGGTTCTATGCTGATGGTGAGCGGCATTCCTTATGACAGTGAAGAGGCACGCGGTATTGCAGGCGCCATCACCGCTATCATGACCGGCGTATCTTATAAAACATCCGCTGAAATGGCGGGCTTCCTCGGTGCGTTTGATAAATATGAAGAGAACAAGGAAGACATGCTCCGCGTAATGCGTAACCACCGTGCTGCTGCATACGATGCGGAAGATGCATACACAGGAATAGAAATAAAACCACAGGGCATCAAAGCGCAGTACTGCCCTGATTATATTTTAAAGGCCGCAACCAAAGCCTGGGATGATGCTGTACAACTGGGAGAACAGAATGGATACCGCAATGCACAAACAACTGTGATCGCGCCAACAGGAACGATCGGCCTGGTAATGGATTGCGATACCACAGGTGTTGAACCCGATTTTGCTTTGGTGAAATTTAAAAAATTAAGCGGCGGCGGTTATTTCAAGATCATTAACCAGTCGGTGCCACAGGCTTTGCGCAATCTCGGTTACAATCCTGCAGAAGCAGAAGCGATCGAAAAATATGCAGTAGGTGCAGCAAGTTTTGAAGGCTCGCCTTTTGTAAATCCGGCATCGTTAAAAGAAAAAGGATTTACAGATGCAGAGATCGAAAAATTAAACGGCGCTGCTAAGTCGGCATTTGAGATCGGATTTATCTTTAACCGTTTCACACTGGGCGATGAGTGCATGCAACGTTTAGGTTTTACAGAAGAACAATATGCCGACTGGAACTTTAACCTTCTTGAAGAACTCGGGTTTACCGAAGAACAGGTTGATGCAGCAAACGATTACGTATGCGGTACCATGACGATAGAAGGCGCGCCATTCCTGAAAGACGAACACCTGCCTGTTTTTGACTGTGCAAATAAATGCGGCAAAAAAGGCGAAAGATATATTCATGCTTACGGGCATATCCGCATGATGGGTGCGTGCCAGCCATTCTTAAGCGGCGCCATTTCTAAAACTATCAATCTTCCTCACGAAGCAAGCGTGGAAGAAATTGCAGACTGTTATTTGCTGAGCTGGAAATTAGGGTTGAAGGCAAATGCATTGTATCGTGATGGTTCTAAATTGAGTCAGCCGTTAAGCAATAAATCCGACAAGAAAAAGAAAACGGAAGATGCCACCGCAGAAGCAACTGCAGAAACAGAAACATTAGTAAGCGAATCCGGATCTAATATTGTTGACCTGAGCAAATTAACGGTTGATGAGTTATTGGAAGAAGTGCAGAAACGAATGCATGCATCAACCGATACAAAATTCAAACGTGCATTGTCGGGAATCGTAGAAAAGAAATCGTTGCCGGCAAAACGCAGGGGATATACGCAGAAGGCGAAGATCGGCGGACAGGTGATCTTCCTTCGCACAGGAGAATATACGGATGGAACGCTGGGAGAAATATTTATTGACCTTGCGAAAGAAGGGTCTACGCTCCGCAGCTTTATGAATTGTTTCGCGATCGCTATTTCAGTGGGATTGCAATACGGCGTACCGCTGGAAGAGTTTGTAGAGAAATTTGTGTTCACCAAATTTGAGCCATCGGGTATGGTGGATCATCCGAATATCAAAACAACCACATCGCTTGTTGACTTTGTGTTCCGTGCACTGGCATTTGAATATTTAGGAAGAACGGATCTTGTGCATGTGCTGGATAAACCAACTGTCGGCAATACCGGTGAAAATGAAGGCGAAGCAACTTTTTTAGGAAAGCCTGAGTTGAGCAGTATACGTGTAACAGCGCCATCGGCCAATACAGCGCCCGCTGTGCAACCACAGAAACTGCAACGCGCAGCAGCTGCTCCTGCCAGCGCAGATTCAGGAATGAGCGCTGTAAATGCTGCCGCTAAAAACATGCAGAGCGATGCGCCGGCCTGTAATACCTGTGGCCATATCACTATCCGCAGCGGCACCTGTTATAAATGTTTGAACTGCGGCAACAGCATGGGATGCAGCTAACCTGGTTTTTATTGCTTGTTATATTCGATAAGAGAGGCCGTTCAGGCTTCTCTTTTTTTATGCTTTTTTAATGAAGATGTATTTGGGTTTTTGCTTCACTATCGATCAGGAATGCTATTTTGTGGGTTATAAACTAACTGAGGGAAACCGGCATGGCTTTTTGTTAAAAATCATTTTGCCGCGATTCTTTACAATCCATAATGTATTTGCAATCGTAAATAGGCTAATGAAACAAAGAATCCTGGCATTCATGGACGCCATGCAATCGAATGATGCCGCACGCATATCGGATTGGTTCAGCGATGATGCTGTATTGTGGATCCCACCCGCACAGCCTGTTTGCGGTATTTCCAGGGTAAGGGCATTGTTCCGCGCCATGTTCAACCGTTATGAATTTTTAAAATGGACCATCATAGACATCCTGCCTGTGGGCGATAACCGCTGCATACATATCTGCGAATCGTATGGAAAAATAAAAGGTTGTGAAGAATACCGCAACCGCGTAATCACCGATATCACTTTTAATGAAGAAGGAAAGATCAGCAGCCTGTCTGATTATTTTAAGGATACTTCTGTATTCTCCGGCTGTATGGCTTCGCATCAGGCGGCTGAATCCTTATCAGAGGCGATGAGCAAATAATCACTCAGCGAAATCGTTTTCTTAACAAACATGGTTGTATTCTCTACATTCGGCCAAAATGCTTTTTAGCATAACCGAAATATCTTACATTCATTCTCTCAACGAAGACCAAAATCAAATTGCTATATGGGAGATCTACAGATCAAAAAACAATCCAGGAAATACGATGCTGTGATCGTAGGTTCCGGCGCCGGTGGTGGTATGGCCGCCTATGTTTTAGCGAATGCAGGTTTGAAAGTTTGCCTGATAGAAGCAGGCGCTGAATTCGATCCTGCCAAAGATTCCGCACAATTAAAAAATCCATGGGAGTCTCCACGCCGCGGGGCAAGTACCAAGTTCAGGCCATTTGGTGATTTCGATGGTTGTTACTGGGGCTGGGAAATTGATGGCGAACCATATACCATGGCCGAAGGCAGTGCCAAATGGGATTGGTGGCGCGCACGTATGATCGGTGGAAGAACCAATCACTGGGGCCGCATCTCCCTACGTTTTGGCCCACGCGATTTTAAACGACACAGTGTTGATGGATTGGGCGATGACTGGCCCATCAGCTATGATGATGTAAAACCATATTACGATAAAGTAGATAAACTGATCGGCGTTTTCGGATCGAATGAAGGATTGGAAAATGACCCGGATGGAATTTTTCTTCCGCCACCCAAACCGCGTTTGCATGAACTGATGATCAAAAAATCTGCAACGGGTTTAGGCATACCGGTAATTCCTTCGCGTTTATCTATCCTCACAAAAAAAATAAATAATACACGCGGCCAGTGTTTTTATTGCGCACAATGCGGGCGTAGTTGTAAGATCGCGGCAGATTTTTCTTCTTCTTCTGCATTGGTGCAGCCGGCAGTATTAACGGGCAATGTAGATGTGATCACGCATGCCATGGCCCGTGAAGTAATTACGAATGCAGATGGATTGGCAACAGGTATTTCTTATGTGAACAAAATAGACAACATGGAATACCAGGTAAGCGGCCGCACAGTAATACTGGCAGCAAGTACCTGCGAAACTGCGCGTTTATTACTCAATTCAAAATCTACACGCCACCCGAATGGTTTGGCAAACGATAGTAATGTAGTTGGTAAATACCTGCATGATTCTACCGGCGCAGCTGTTGGCGGCGTACTGCCACAACTCTTTGGCCGTAAGCGTTACAATGAAGATGGCGTTGGCGGTATGCACGTATACACGCCCTGGTGGCTTGATAATAAAAAATTAGATTTTCCACGCGGTTACCACATTGAATATTGGGGAGGGATGGGCCAGCCCGCATATGGTTTTGGTATGGGCATTGAAAATCAAAACGGTAAATATGTTGTGAATGGAAAGACCAAAGAAGCCGGTGGTTATGGTGCGGGATTGAAAGAAGATGCAAGATTTTTCTACGGTGCCGGTGTTGGTATGGCGGGAAGAGGCGAAGCGGTTCCCAACGTAAATAATTATTGCGAGATCGATCCGAAAGTGGTTGATAAATATGGCATCCCGGTTTTACGTTTTCATACTAATCACTCGGAGTATGAGATCAAACAGGCGAAGCATATGAAAGAAACTTTTAAAGAGATATTGCATAACATGGGAGCCATCATTACATGGGGTGGAGATGATACGGAGAAAAATAATTATGGGTTGAATAACCCCGGTAATATCATTCATGAAGCAGGAACGGTTCGTATGGGCGCTGATAGAAAAACATCAGCGTTAAATAAATGGAGCCAGGCGCATGATTGCAAAACCTTGTTCTGTGTGGACGGCAGCCAGTTTACCTCACAGGCGGATAAAAATATTACGTGGACGATCCTTGCGTTATCGATGAGAGCATCGGAACATATTATTGATGAAATGAAAAAACAAAATTTATAATCGTCATTTCGGGCGTTAGCGAGAAATCTTATCAGGTTATTTGTAATAACATTCATGGGATCTTTCGTTTCACTCAGGATGACGTTACACATTATATCATTTAATTTCTAAAATATGGACAGAAGAAAATCGATCAAAGCATTATTCATAGGAACCGTTGGGTCGGGTGTGTTTGTGGAAGCCTGTACGAACATGGATAAAAAGAACATCGCCGTTTCAAAGGATGTTTTTATGTATGATGGCAGGATGGAGGAAGAAAATAAATACCTCGAGAAACTGGAAGCCGGGGATAAATTTTTCACTGACCATGAAATGGCCACCATCATTGTACTGGAAGATATCATTCTTCCGAAAGATGAACACAGTGGAAGTGCATCGGATGCTAAAGTGCACGAGTTCATTGAGTTTATTGTGAAAGATATGCCGGGCCATCAAACGCCATTACGCGGCGGTTTGCGCTGGCTGGATGTGTATTGCCTGAACCATTATGGAAATGCATTTAAAGACTGTGATAAAAAACAACAGTTAGAAATTATTGACCAGATAGCGTACCCTGAAGTAAAAGATGCGATTGCCAAAACAGGCAGAAAAGTAAAACCCGAACTCGCACAAGGCGTTGCTTTCTTCAGCAAAATGCGCGATATGGTAATGACAGGATTTTACACTTCAGAGATCGGTGTAAAAGATCTTGGCTACATGGGCAACACGCCTAACATGTGGAACGGTGTGCCCGATGATGTGTTGAAACAATATGGATATGCTTATACTGATAAGGAATTGAAGGAGTGTATGAGCCCTGATAAGGTGTAGTGTGTTTGGTTAAAGGGAGTTAAAAAAGTTAAAGGGGTTAAAATAGGTTTATGAAAAATGGAATTCAATCGTGTACGCTACTCTTATGTTTAATGGCACTTATATGTGTTTGATGGCACTTATATGTTGTACAACTACTCCTGTTCCTCAAAATCAAAACTTAGCCCAATCCGATCGCAATTTATTTGACTCAGCTTTGAACAAATACATACAGGATACATTATCTCCAGAGCTCGAGAATCCTGCATCTTTTCAACTTATTGGATACAATAATGATACTTTGACTGGTATTAAATCAGACAAGATGATGTTTGACGATCTTTCTGAATCTCAAAAAGTAGTTGATTCTCAAAGAAGAGCAATTTTAGCCGACCTAAATATGGATTCTATTAAAAAATCAATTTCAGTTGCTCAACTTGACAGTCAAATAATAAACAATAAAAGCGATTTGAATGATTTGAAATTGCATCCAACTAAGCCAGATTCAATAGTTCAAATAAATGTGAATGTGAAATTCAAAATCAAGAATAAAAACGGAAAAGAAATTAGTGACAGTGTGCTTCTGGTCTATTATCCAAAATTCAAAAAATTTACAGAAGTAGTGGGAGAATAAAACAGTATGTCATTCAACTACCTACTTTAACCCTTTTAACTTCTTTAACTCCGTTTAACCAAACCTCAACTCACTCCCGCTCCAGGATTAACATCCAACTCAGGATTAATAAAATGAAGTTTACCATCAGCATCTTCAGCCATTAAGATCAT
>JABDAP010000082.1:0-5298 GCA_013289065.1 Bacteroidota bacterium
CAACCTTTACGTATAATATCCGCACAATCGGCGGAGCGAAGAAAAAAGTTGGAGGTGAGAGGTTGTTCCTGTTTTAAATTTTTTACTTCGTGGATCTCTGCGTTCTTTAACTCTGCGCCCTCTGCGGTAAAATTTGGTCCCGAAAGTGCGGGATTAAATTTTAACGCAGAGGGCGCAAAGTATTTACGCAGAGATCCGCTAGATTTTTAGTTTGAAATTGTTGTTGGGCAGGCGAGGAATAATGGTGAAGAAATTATCAATCACCGATCACAAAGTTCCTTCTGTAAGTAGCCGTTACCGGCGGGGTTTTGGTTTTGGTGATATCCCTGTCGAAAGGGCGGTTGAGGTTATTGCCGGCGAGATCCTCTAATCTCGATGCTATAACTAATATATAATTTCCGGCGCTCCATGTTTCAGTTGGGATGAATGCGCAATGCCTGTCATCTTTATCGATCACCCATTTACCTTTTACCGGAATGTTTTTATCGGTAACAACCTGTAAACTTTCTTCCAGTAAAAAATGATCAAGCGGTTCCTTCAGATCAATTTTGAATTCATCTTTTGTATTTGTTTTTGGTATTTCCAAATCCCAGTTGTGGGGAACAGGAGATAAGCTGTCGCGTTTTGATGCAACAAATTGTTTAGTGAAATCTTTTTGTAACGAAATCCCGTTTGCACCTTTCCAGCCATTTGTTACAAGCAGGGTATACTTATTTTTTTCCTGTAAAGGATTACCGAGACGAAGGTTCGGCTGCAGGTCGCGTTTGATCCTTCCGGGATCGAGCCATACAGTAAGCACTGTCCTGGTATCGTTCCACAATTCAGGTTGCAGGTCAAGAAAAACATTTGTAAGTGTGTCTTTATTATTTTTTATCAATACGATATGTTGTGCAGACCGCGCTTCCTGCATGGGTTGTGAGAAACGGATATAAACCTTTAATAAATTCTCGGGCAATGTATCGGGTGATGGATAGACCGCAAGTACAGTGGGTGCATCAGCAATATTGCCGGCAGGTATTTTAAAACTGCCTGCCTGTTTGTTCCCAACAAATACTTCATATTCCAAACCGGGAGTGAAAGGAATGTAGGGCTCAAAAACAATACTATCGTTGTTGTGAATATATTTTCCAAAAATGGCAACAGAAGGATGTCCGCTTTTAAGTTTTACCTGAACAACTGTGCCGATCGAATCGTCAGCAATATCTGCTGCCAAATTACGTGGAATAGAAACAGCTTTTGCGCGTTGCCCGTCTTTAATAATATGTATACCGGTTTCCCTGCTGTTGCAGGAAAATAAAACCGGTATCAAAAAAAATATCAGGTTACGCACTGCGCGCAACCTGATATTTTTTATTGTTACTGTGTTCGTATTAATAATTCGTGTCATTGGCAGTAAGCAGGTTAACATCTCCATTGGCCTGTTTCTGTATCATGATCAAATGCGTATTATCTAATTTATCCATTTGCGAAACATTTGAATAAGGTAATTCAACATAAGGCGTGCCCGCTTTTCCGGCAACTCTTTCTGTAAGTGTTCCTTCAAATGCTGCGATGTTTTTGTAATTCACTTCTGATATGGCCCTTGCAGTATTTGCCATTACCAGAAATGTTTCACCATTTTTCTGAATGGTGGTCATGTCGATCGGTGTATTGCCGCTTCCCATTTCTGAAACGGTTCTTCCTTTTACATGCATACCGGGTTTCAATTCATCAAGCGGGAAAAGAACCAATGGTGTGCAGGTATAGCTTGCGATCAGGTAATCTTTGCCATTGATCTTTCCGGTAGTGAATGTGCGGATAGGCGAAGTAGTTTCATAACGGCCATGCGATGCGTGATAGATCTCGAGAGAAGATTCATCCTGCACATTGCCAAACGGAAAAGGGATGCTGCGTAAAGTAGAACTGAATTCTTTGTTTGATAAACCGCTCACCAAAACTTTACCATCATAAAAACCCATATCAGATATGGTTGATGCGCGCATCGGCCTTCCACGTGCATCTTTTGCATCTTCTGCA
Source organism: Bacteroidota bacterium (assembly GCA_013289065.1). GTDB lineage: Bacteria > Bacteroidota > Bacteroidia > Chitinophagales > Chitinophagaceae > Sediminibacterium. The sequence goes on from JABDAP010000082.1 coordinate 2,017, forward strand.
TACACATCATTCAGCGCAATGCTTGAATAGTTTACATCTTTCAAAGGAAAGTTGGTGATGTTGCCGTTATCAACAACCAGTAATACCGGCGTGCCGTCAGTTCCCTGAACAGCGATGTATACTTTTTTAGACAATGGATTAACCGCCATGTCAGTGATGGTGATGTTCTCTTTCTGCGTACCCAATGAAGTAGCGATCTTCACATCAATACCTGTGATGTCTGTTGCGGTAGCTTTATCATTTTTCTTAACATCTTTTGTATCGATCGCGATCACGGATGCACCTCTTGAATCGCCGATAAATAAAATACCGTCTTTGCCAAAAGTTAATGCACTGATCGATTTGATCTCAGGCGACCCTTTGGCCATGCCATAGGGCAGGCTCATAGTTACTGGCTTTTTTGCCGCGATCATTGCCAGGGCTGCCAGCAGGATCGCAGAGAAGAAAAGATTCTTTTTCATGGTTGGTTATTTAAAGTGGTAAGGGGTTTTGTCATTGTACGGAAAGGCAATCTGTTTGGTTTCCTGTAAAGAAGGAACATGACAGGAAATTTACAAAGAAATTCCGGGCTTAAAAATTTTATACAGATTAAAACCGCGCCTCCGCGCCTTTGCGTGCCAAAAGATCACGAAAAGTTGCAGAGGCGCAGTTTTGGATGCGATTAATTCCTTCGCCCGCCACCATTACCGCCGCCTCTCATGCCGCCGCCTGCGCCTGCAGCGCCTCCCTGGCCCCTGAGCAGGCTCCTTAATGGGTTAGGCATCCGTTGTTGCTTGCCCGCAAACTGGCGTAGGTTATACGTAAAGGTGAGCATGGCATACCGTGTAAGCACATTGGTTCTCTGATCCACGATCGTATTTTCTGAAACGGTTCTTGTTACACTTACATTCTGATTGAAGAGGTCAAATACAGTGAGCCTTAATTCGCCTGCTTTATTTTTCAGGAACTGTTTGGCGATGGACGGATTCAGCAACGGGATACTGGTATTATATCCTGCTGCATGGTTGCCGCTGTAGGTATAATCGAAATCACCTGCCAGGATCCATCCGTTATTGGTATAAGCAGTTGCTTCAACAGACAGTGTTTGCGTATAATAATTTGAATTAAGCGTTGGCTGTAAACTGTTGCGTGCAATAATGTACGTAGTGGTTGACGCGAAGTTCATATCAAAATTATTCTTCAGGTTGGTTGTCCATTTAATGGTTTCGCTAAGTGTGGTGTTGCGGGTATAATCGCTTTGCAGGTTCACCAGTGTCTGTGCCTGCGAATAATTTACATTGGTTGTAAAGTTCAGGTTAGATTTTGGTTTTCTCAACGGGAAACCATAGTTCACATAACCCGAAATGTTATAAGTTCCGTTCAGGTTCACTGAAGTGGTTGTTTTACCTCCATTTGCATTTTGTGTGATGGAACTCTGTATATCATTCACGATCGTGCTTGCATTTACCGTAATAAATAATACATGTTGCGTAAGCGGATCGAACGATGTGTACAATACACGCAGGCTATGCGTGAACTGCGGTTTCAAATTCGGGTTACCCACCTGGAAGTTAATGGAATCACTGGTTGTTGTAAGCGGTTGTAATTGTGTAACACTTGGCTGCCCTGTTCTTCCATTATAATTTAAGCGGAGATTTTTTGTCCTCGTAAAATTATACTGAAAATTAACCGTTGGTGTAAAATTGGTAAAGTCGTGATTAACCGTAATGTTCTTGGTCGTATTTACACTGCTCTGGCTGGTGAACTGTATACCGCTTCCCATACTGAAATTATATTTCGGATTCTGTATGCGGTAGTTCAGCGTGGCCCGGTTTGATATATTGCTGTAGTTATACGAGTTGCTGAATAAACTGTCGAACGTAGTATACCCTTTCGTGACGTTGCTCATCTCGTAGGTATTATTGGTAGAAACATTGTGCGAGTTGGAATAATTATAATTCAGTTCGATCATTTGATTCTTCGCGATCGGCTCGGTGTACGATAATGTTGGACTGAACGTGAACGCATGGGAAGAACTGATATAATACTGGTTAATGGTATCGATCTTGGTAATGGGTACAAAAAAATCATTCACCGCATAATTATAACCGCTGCCATCATTGGTGCTGGCAGATACATTCATATCAAGCGACATCGTTCGCCCTTTTTTCCTGAACCTGTGCCTGAACTGCAGGTTGGTTCCGTTAATATTATAACCTGTGTTGATACCGGTTGTATTATTATCAGACTTGTTCACGAACTTTCCCGATGTAGTGCCAGTGGTTGTTTCTGTGGTAGACGTTGACACCGGTGTTGTATGCTGGAAACTGATATTGGGACGGAATACAAAAGAATTGCTGCTGTCGAACTTGTCTTCAATATTCAGGTTGATACGGTTATTCTGGTTGGCCCTGATAGAAGAATTTACCCTGTTATTAAATGTTGACGAATCGGCCGTTAATATATTCTGCGTTAAACTGTTTTGGTCTGTTACGGTATGCTGGCTGTTATAAAAATAGCTTCCGGTAATATCGCCGTTCTTGCCTAATGAGTTGCGGTAGTTTGTTCCGGCTGCCCATGTTGTTGTAATACCGCTGCCGGTGGTAGTTCCACCGCCACCACCTTTTCCGCCACCTCCACCACCGCGGCCGCCGCCATTACCACCGCCGAGAAAATCCTGCACAGTAAAATTCTGTTTGTTCACATCATTCCCTTGCCCAACAACGGAGATCTGCTGGTCGCCATTCATCTTCTGGATATTAAAACTCTCATCATAGGTTTCATCCGAACCAACACCCGCTACTAATTTTCCGAAATAACCTTTGCGCATATTTTTCTTGGTAGTGATGTTGATGGTTTTAACGCGGTTGCCATCATCAAAACCGGTGAACTTGCTTTGATCGCTCAGGTCATCAAATACCTGTATCTTATCTACAATATCCGGTGGTAAATTCTTGGTGGCCATTTTGGGGTCATCGCCAAAAAAACGTTTGCCATCAACCAATACGCGTTGCACGGTTTCGCCCTGTGCTTTAATGGTTCCGCTTTTATCAACATCCATTCCCGGAAATTTTTTCAGCAGATCCTCAACAACCGCATTCGGTTTGGTTTTAAAACTGGATGCATTGTATTCGATCGTATCGTGTTTGATAGAGATAGGCGATTGTGTTACGGTTACATTACCCAGGTCGTTAAACGACTGTTTCATATAAACCCTGCCGAAATTATTTACCGGTTCTGCTTTTGAAATGGTAATGGTTTTGAATACCGGCTCATAACCCTGGAAAGCGATGTGAACGAGAT
>JABDAP010000082.1:5308-9701 GCA_013289065.1 Bacteroidota bacterium
GAGGATCTCGAAACTTCCATCTTCTTTTGCCAGGCCAAACAACTCGAGTGTGGAATCCCTGGCATCAAGCAAAGTAACCGTAGCGTCTTTAAGAGATTGTTTGCTGGTAGTATCAACCAGTTTACCTTTTATGGATCCGGAGGTTTGCGCCATTGCGGAAGAACCAATACCTAACAATAAAATACAGGCAAGTAGATTTTTTAAGGCCATAGTAGAAGCAGTTTGGAAAATGATTGCATCAAGTTACCTTGATAAAGGCTGTTGGACTTAAATAATCGGTAATAGTTTAAGGCAAATAGGTGAGGCAAAAATTGATTTTTTAGCCCGTAAACAGTGCATTTGGCCATAGCTGTTGCTTGACCGGTTATAAACAGCTTTTCGCCGCAGAAAGGCTTGTTTTTTTAATGGATTTTTAAAACGGAGGATCATTTCGCCTCAGCACCTGCTGTGCTAAAATAATGAAAGCTGCAACTGATTTTTTTTCAGGACAATTTTTTTGGGAACGATATAAGCATCTCCGCTGAGCGTAATATGAAACACCGGTGTTTCTTTATAACGCGATGCAACCACGATCTGTGTATTGCCTGCATGCTGATTAAAAAGATCCTCTACCAATGCAGGGTCATTATTATTTTTTGAGAGGTGCGCCAGTAATAAATGGCTCATGAATGTTGGCCGGTGATCGAGAAACAACTGCAGCGCCTGTTCGTTTGACAGGTGCCCCATGCCGCCGCGGATACGGTTCTTCAGATGATAAGGATACGAACCATTCTCCAGCATAACGGCATCGTAATTGGTTTCGAGAAAAGCGGCGTGGCATTGTTTAAAATAATTGGCCAGCTGGTCGCAGGCAATACCGAGATCGGTGAATACGCCCACATTTACAGAACCGTTGCTCACAATAAAACTATGCGGGTCGCTTGCATCATGAAATTTTGGAAAAGCAGTAACGGAAAGAGAACCGATCATTATGGGTTTGTGTGCGGTAAACGACCGTATGCGTTCTTTTTCGATCAATAACCTGCCGTGTGTAAAAGTATCGGGTGTAATATAAACGGGCAGGTTGTGTTTTTTAGCAAGAACGGCAACACCCGAAATATGATCGCCGTGTTCGTGTGAAATAAAAATGGCTTTTACTTTTTCCATCAGCAATCCCAAACGCCTCATCCGTTTTTCTGTTTCGCGGCAGGAGATACCGGCATCGATCAATACGGCTTCCTGTTCATTGCCCACATAATAGCAATTACCGTTGCTTCCCGAATTGAGTGACGTGATGAATAATGACATAGAACCTCAAAAATAACCCGATTATCTTAAACCTCTGCGAAACTCTCAGTAATTTGGCTTTCACTTATTTTATATGATAAAATATTTTCTTGCGACCGGTTTTTGTATGCTTGTTATCAGCCTGGCGGCGCAGCCTGTAAAATACAGTATCGCCAATATCCACGCGCATAACGATTATGATCATAACATTCCGTTCATACAGGCATACGGGTTGCAACTGGGTTCGATAGAAGCAGATGTATTATGGATCAACGACACATTGTTTGTGGCACACAGCGCAAAGGAATTAAAAAGAAATGTTCTGTTTGAAAATACCTATCTCAAAAAATTAGAAGAAGGCATTAAAAAAAATAATGGCTATGCATATCCAGATACATCACGCATATTGCAATTGCTGATCGATGTAAAAACCGATTCACTGCAAACACTGGATGCGGTGATCAACAGTATAAAGAAATTCCCTTTATTACTGAATAACCGATCCGTGCGTTTTGTGATCACGGGTAACCAGCCGCCACCGGTACAGTTCGGCAGTTATCCTTCTTATATTTTGTTTGATGGGAAGATCAATGATGCATCGCACCTGCAACAGGTAAACCGCGTGGCCATATTCAGCGCCAATTTTGCAACGTATAGTAAATGGAAGGGCGAGGGCGCCATTCCCGAGAGTGAATTACTGGTATTGAAAAAAAATATTGCTTATGCGCATGCACTGCATAAACAGATCCGTTTCTGGGGCGTACCGGATAACCGGCATACCTGGGAGATGATGATGGAACTGGGTGTTGATTATATCAATACGGATCATATTGTGGATGTGGCTGCGTTTGTTAAGTGACTTTTTTTCACCGCAGAGATGGGGGAGGTTTTTATAAGGTTTTACGAATCAGAAATCTTCTACAGAATCTATTCAGAATAACAACCTAATCTTGCCACTTAATTTAAGATTAGAATTCTGATGAGATCAATTGTTTGTTCATTCCTGTTTAGCATTTTGTCGTTCGCAGCTTCCGCACAATCCAGAATAAATTCAAAGATCACCGGTAAAGTGATCGATGCGTCCACGCAAAAACCGGTAGAATATGCCACCGTGTCTGTTATCGACACAAAATCAAAAACGATCAATGGCGCAGTTACCGATGCAAAAGGTTTGTTCGAAATAGTAAATGTTGCAGCAGGCATTTATAAGATCACGATCGATTTTATCGGTTATAAAATGTACACGATAGATACGGTTCATGTAACAAAGAATATTTCGCTGAACACCATACAGCTTACTAATTCAAAAGAAACGCTTGCTTCCGTTACGGTAACTTCCAAAGCGCCGGTCATTGAAAATAAAATTGATAAGATCGTTTACAATGCCGCCAACGATGTTACTTCCCAGGGCGGCGTGGCGCTCGATGTTCTGAAAAAAGTTCCGCAGGTTACAGTTGATATTGATGGCAATGTTGAACTGCAGGGAAATTCAAGTATCCGTTTTTTGATCAATGGAAAACCTTCGAGCATATTTGGTAACAGCCTTGCGGATGCACTGGCATCCATACCTGCGAGCCAGATAAAGAGTATTGAAGCGATCACGAGCCCGGGCGCCAAATATGATGCGCAAGGTACGGGGGGCATCATCAACATCATTTTGAAAGACAGTAAAGTGCAGGGTTATAATGGCAGCATCAATATCGGCGCCGGCACAAGATTAGAGAACGGATCATTAAACCTGAATGTGCGCCACCATAATTTTGGCGTGAATGTTTTCTTTAGTGGTAATGCACAACTGAGTTCACATACGCCCACTTCGCAGGACAGGACTTCACTTGATACGATTGCCAAACAATCAACGCATTTTTTACAGGATGGCTATAGCGATTTTGAAAGGAATGGTTATCAATCGGGCACCGGGTTTGACTGGGCCATTACTAAAAAAGATAACCTGAGCGGTTCATTCAGCTATAATCATTTCAGTAACCGGGGTACCGGTATTTCATTGCAGGAACAGATAACACAAACAAATGCGGGAACGCCTGTATCTGATATAATCAATACAAGAAATTCAGATAACCGTTCCTCCACACATTCATTCGACTGGAGCCTGAACTATAAAAAGAAATTAAAAAAAGACGGGCAGGAACTGGAATTGCAGTATCAGGCAAGCTTTGGTATACCCAATTCAAATTATGTGCAGGCCCAAACGTATAAAGGGCAATCATCGCCATATACAGGAACCACAAGCAACAATCCGGGCAAAGACAAGGAAACAAATATCTCTATTGATTATTCGCATCCTGTAACAGAAGATCTTATGATCGAGACCGGTTTAAAAACAGTTCTCGAAACTATTTACAGTCAGGCTGATGTATTGCAGCTGAATACCGCCAATAATATTTACAGTAAAGATGCTGCACAATCTTATCAGTTAAATTATAACAGGAATGTATATGCAGCGTATGTTTCAGGATCATTTGCGATCGGTAAGTTCCTGAATGTAAAAACCGGATTGCGTTTGGAACATACAGATACGAAAATTGATTTTCCGAATACATCTATCCCATCTTACAATTCATGGGTACCATCGATGGTATTGTCGCACAATTTTACAAACGGGAGATCGATCAAACTGGCATATAGCCACCGTATAGAGCGGCCCGATTATCGTGAGATCAATCCTTTTGTCAACCTTGCCGATCCTTATAATATCAGCACAGGCAACCCTTTGCTGCAACCGGAACTGGGAAATAATTTTGAACTCGGGTTTAATAAATCATTCGATAATGGCGGAAGCATTTATATCTCGCTTGTATCAAGATTCAATTCGCATGATATAAAACCGTACACGAACTTTTATTCAAGTTATAAAGTGGGTGATTCTGTTTATACGAATGTTTCTGTTTCCACGCGTTTGAATGTTGGCCTGGAAAACAGGACGGGGATCAGCATTTATGGTTCGTTACCTGTAACAAAACAATTGAACCTGCGTACCAATATTTTTATGTCGAACAGACGCGTTGTGAATGAGCTCAGCGCCAACCATGTTACCAATGGATTTGATGCGCGTTTCAATCTCAATGCAACTTACCAGTTACCAAACAATCTTGTTCTCGAAGGATTT
>JABDAP010000083.1 GCA_013289065.1 Bacteroidota bacterium
CTGAAACAGATGGCATCATTATGATCGGTGAAATCGGCGGCAGTATGGAAGCTGATGCTGCGCGCTGGATCAAAGACAATAAAACAAAACCGGTTGTTGGTTTTATCGCCGGACAGACTGCACCTCCCGGACGCCGCATGGGCCACGCTGGAGCGATCATCGGCGGCGCTGATGATACAGCCGCTGCTAAAATGAAGATCATGGCCGAGTGCGGTATTGAAGTAGTGGCAAGCCCTGCTGATATCGGTAAAACAATGGCAGCTGCATTAAAAAAATAAACCTCTTATCATAAAAGGATCCCGGCGAATGTATTCACCGGGATTTTTTTATTCCATGAGCGGACCGGTTTTGCGAAATGATCGACAGGCGCTTTATAATAATCGCTCAATTATAACCTGCCGGTAAAAAATTTTCAATAACAGGAACTAACTTGTGTATAATCCCCCAAAGCTGCATCTGGTAAGTAAGCAATTCTTTAATTGAAAAAAACGTCTATGTACTTACGCAAAACTTTTCTTGCCTTATTGCTTGGGGCCTGCCTGGCATCAACTGCACAAAAAGCCGATACTGCTTTTAAAAAGCAATGGATCGAAATCGATACCATGATCGTAAAAAATGACCTGACCAGATCGGCGCTTGAAAAAGTGAAGCAGGTTTATACCCTGGCAAAACAAAAACAGCTGCCCGACCAGGTGATCAAAAGCCTTATATACAGCTTTGCGCTGGAAGACAGGATAACACGCGGCGACCAGACACATATCATCAAAAGCCTGCAGCAGGAGATCGGTTCTGCAAATAATGAAATTGAAAGATCTGTACTGTATTCATTACTCGCCAAACAATACAGGCAATATTATAATACACGCCGCTGGAATTTATACAACAGAAAGCCAACGGTTGATTTTGTTAAAACGGATGTTGCCACATGGAGCAGTAATGATTTTGTAAAAGCCATTACAGACAATTATTTTTTATCAGTTAAAAATGCTGCCGCTTTACAACAGAAAAAAATTGATTCGTATGGCGCAGTGATCATACAGGGAAATACGCGCAGGCAAAGGCCGACATTATACGACCTGCTGATGCATGAAGCGCTGAATTATTTTACCGAGGGCGATATATATGGCATGCAGCCTGTTTCTGTATTCAGCATTACCGACAAACATGCACTGGAACCGGCGGATGTATTTATGCATGCAAAGTTTGCAACAAAGGATAGCAGTTCATTAAAATGGATCACGCTGGGATTGTTTCAACAGTTACTTTCTTTTCATAGCAAAGACGCCGACAAAGAAGCGCTGGTAGCTGTTGATCTTGAGCGGCTGGAATGGATAGACCAGCAGTCGGCTATTTCAAACAAAGAATTGGTTTACAGAAAAACACTGCATACCATCATCGACCAATACGGCGCAGTACCCGCCAGTGCCAAAGCATGGTATCAATTGGCAAGCTCTGAAACAGATGCCGCCCGTAACTATTCACCTTTGGGAGATACCGGCAACCGTTATGGTTATGTAAAAGCAAAACAACTGATCGATAAAGCGATCCCGCTTTATAAAGAAGACAATGCGGGTGTTGATAATATGAAGAGCCTTTTAGCTCAGATCAACCTGAAACAACTGCATACACAAACAGAAAAAATAAATGTTCCCGGTAAACCATTCCGTGCATTGGTAGGTTATCGTAACACGGATACTTTATTTGCAAGAATCATCCGGGTGGATGATAATGATTCTGTATATAACAAAATAGGCCAGCCGGCTTCCTGGAGTATGTTCGCTGCATTGCCGGCTTACCGTTCGTTTACACAGGTATTGCCCGCTAACACAGATCACCAGCCGCATAATGTTGAAATAAAGATCGATGCATTACCCGTTGGCGCATATGCTTTGTTAAGCAGCAGCGGTAATGGTTTTGCCGACAAGGTTGATAAAATGTCCGTACAGTTCTTTTATGTTTCCAATATCAGTTATATCAAAAACAGGAACGATTTTTTTGTTCTGAACCGTGAAACCGGTGAACCGATGGCCGATGTAAAAGTGGTGATCTTAAAACAGCAGTATATCGGCAGCATGCGGAAATTTATTGAAGATAAGGTAGCAACAAAAATGACCAATAAGAACGGCTACTTCCGGTTCGAGCCAAATAATAATGGCAACGGCAATTTCCGTTATTCATTCACCAGCGGGGATGACAAACTGTTCATGAAGGAAAATGATTTTAATTATTATATCAACGACGATGATATTGTTCCCATAAGAAGCAGCAAAAGAATTTTCTTTTTTACCGACCGTTCCATTTACCGCCCCGCGCAAACGGTTTATTTTAAAGGGATCGCGGTTGAGATGGATCCGAAAACCAAACAAAGCAAACTCATTACCAATAAAGATTCTGCATGGGTGTACCTGAAAGACGTTAACCGGAAAAGAATTGATTCACTAAAATTTGCACTGAACAGTTATGGTTCTTTCAGCGGGAAGTTCCAGTTGCCGCAGAATGTATTAACCGGTGTTTTCAGTATTGAAGTACCCAGCATAGAATCGGAAATATATAACAGCTCTTCTTCATTTTTTTCAGTGGAAGAATATAAGCGGGCGAAATTCAATGTGAGTTTTGACAAAGTAAAAGGCGCTTACCGTTTAAATGATTCCATCATCATTACCGGAACAGCCAAAGCCTTTGCAGGCAATCCCGTTGACGGCGCCAAAGTAAGTTTTAATATTAACCGCAACATACATTATCAGAATGTCTGGCCGGTTAGAGGGCCGGTATTCCAGCCCAACCGTGAGATCGCTCATGGAGAGATCTCAACTGATGCACAGGGAAAATTTACCATACGCTTCAAAGCATCGGCTGATGATATTGCGGAACATAATGGAAATATTTTATGTGATTTCAGCATTCACGCAGATATAACGGATATCAATGGCGAAACGCATAGCGCATCAACACAGGTAACAACAGGATTCAGTTCATTGATGTTACAGGTAAATGTGCCGGATATAACTGAAGCCGACAGCCTTAAAAATATATGGATCCGCACAGCTAATTTCAACGGCGAAAAGCAATCCGCCGTTGTGCAGATAAAAATATATGCGTTGCAAACGCCCGAAAGGCTTATCAGGAAAAGATATTGGCAGGCGCCGGATCAATTCATGATCAGTGAAAAGGAATTCATCAAAAATTTTCCAACCGATGAATACAAAACCGAAAGCAATTACCAAACATGGCAAACAGGAAAAATAATGGTGGATAGTAAATTAAATACCGCTGATACCAATCAGTTTACTATTCCTGCCGGTGTATTTGGAGCAGGTTATTATAAAATGATCCTTATTACAAAGGATCCTTATGGTGAAGAAGTAAAACAGGAAAAATATATTCAATTGTTCAGCAGCAGGCAGAACAGTTTGCCCTTGCCGTTCTATCAATTCAATTATACTGTTAAGAATATGGTTGAGCCTGGACAGGCCGCCTCTTTCTTAACAGCAAGTTCTGCCGGTAATATTTTTGTGATCAGCAGAACGGACCGCCCTAAACAAAAAGCAACCGGCTACGATTTTGAACAACGGAAAGCAGGTATTAAAACAACCAGCTTTATACCGGATGAAAACGACCGCGGCATAATATATATAAACGAGGCGTATGTTTTTGATAACAGGGTCTATACAAATCAATACTCCGTTAATGTACCATGGAGCAATAAAAATCTAAAGGTCAGTTATGCCAGTTACCGCAACAGGACTGAGCCTGGTGCGACGGAAAACTGGACAGTGACCGTGCAGGGGAACAAAGGAGAAAAAGTTGCTGCAGAATTATTGACCAGTATGTATGATGCTTCGCTCGACCAGTTTAAACCACAGAGTTGGCAGGCGCCGAATGTATGGCAAAACTATTCGCCCAATTATCCGTTCAATGGCTCGTCAAGTTTTTCGCCGTACCATTCGATTGAAAATTTTATTCCGCCAACCTTTATTCAACGCACAGCAGAGATCCATGACCGCCTGCCGATCAGTGGCGAAGAATTATGGTACGCAGATTATAGAAAATGGCTTGATGCAGACGGTTTCTACAAAACAATCGGCAGGAATGGGGAACTGGTTATAAAAAAAGATACGGTAGAGTTTTCGGCAGCGTCTTTCAAAGCCAGATATGGTGCAGTGGCAGATGATATGCTGCGTAAAATGCCGGGCATGGAAGCACCGGGTATAGCATTAGGCGGAACATTCAGCGGCGCAGTAGCAGCAGGAACGTTGAATAATATTACGTCGCTTGGTAACTTAAGTGCGTTAACTGTAACGGGAGAAATAACTTCACAGGGTGAAGCCGTGCAAAGGGTATTGACAGATGGCAGACGCTATTTTGGCAGCGATGCAGCCGCAGCAAATATCACTACCCTTGATGGATTATTACAAGGCAGGGTTGCGGGTGTGCCCGTTTCCAACAATATTAATATCAGGGGCCTTGCTTCTGTTCAAAACGGAAAAACACCATTATACGTGGTTGATGGAAAGATCAGTTCCGGTTCTGAAAATATTAATGCGAATGAAATAGAATCTGTTACCATATTGAAAGATGAAGAAGCTATTGCTTTGTATGGAAGCAAAGGAGAGAATGGCGTTGTAGTTATCACCACTAAAAAGATACAACCCGTACAGGTAAGAACAAATTTTAATGAAACCGCTTTCTTCTTTCCAAACCTATATACAGATAGTTCAGGTAAATACAGTTTCAGTTTTACCATGCCCGAAGCATTGACCCAATGGAAGTGGATGAGCCTGGCGCATACAAAAGACCTTGCCTTTGGTATGGCAAGCACCACTATCATCACACAGAAAAAATTAATGGTGCAACCTAATACACCAAGGTTTCTGCGTGAAGGTGATAATATAGACTTCAGCAGCAAAATTGTAAACCTTACCGATAAGGAAATTACCGGACAGGTATCACTCGAATTGGTAGATGCCACTACCAATACTTCTGTTGACGGATGGTTCCAGAATATTTTTCCATCGCAATATTTCACGATCGCTGCAGGGCAAAGCTTTGCAGTAAAATTTCCAATGCAGGTTCCGTTCAGTTTTAACAGACCGCTTACCTGGCGCATCATTGCAAGAGCCGGCGAGTTCAGCGATGGTGAAGAAAACACACTGCCTGTTGTTACCAACCGTATGTTGGTTACCGAGAGCCTGCCATTGTTTTTACCGAATGATACCACGCAGCATTTTATGTTTGATAAATTATTGCACAACACAAGTGAGAGCCTTACACAGGAAGCATTAACCGTAGAATATACTGCCAACCCTGTTTGGTCTGCAGTGCAGGCGCTGCCTTATTTAATGGAATATCCTTATGAATGCGTTGAACAAACCTTTAACCGTTTTTATGCAAATACGCTGGCTTCTTTTATTGTGAATAAACATCCACGCATCAAAGAAATATTTGAGAAATGGAAAGCAGATACTTCTGCTTTAAAAAGCAATCTTGAAAAGAACCAGGAGCTGAAACAGGTACTCATCGAAGAAACGCCGTGGGTATTGAATGCACAAAATGAAACACAACAGAAAAAGAACATTGCATTATTATTTGATCTCGTAAAACTAAGCAGCCAAACCGATGGCCTGATCGAAAAACTTTCGCAAATGCAATTATCCGATGGAAGTTTCAGCTGGTTCAAAGGTGGCTACAGCGACAGGTATATGACCAATTATATTTTAACAGGGTTGGGCAAGTTAAAACAGCTGGGTGCGCTTTCAACAAAGGTATCAGCGCGACTTAAAAGCCTTACCACACGCGCCATCAATTTTATGGATGAAAAAATTACGGAAGATTTTCAGCAGGCGCAAAAAGACAAAGACTATGTCACTACACAACATATCTCATCAACACAGATCGCGTATCTCTATATGCGCAGTTTTTTCAAAGATGTTCTGGTTACGCCGAAATTTCCGGAAGCCAATGAATATTTCCTGAAACAGGGTAAAGAATACTGGATCAAACAAAACAGTTATTACCGCGCCGAATTGGGGTTGATCGCTTACAGAAACAATGATCAGAAATTTGCACTTAACGTTATCCTTCCCGCATTAAAAGAAAATGCTGTGGAAGATGCCACATCCGGCATGTATTGGAAATCGCCGTATGCAGGCAACTGGTACCAGTCGCCTATTGAACACGAAAGCATGATGATCGGTTTTATGTCTGAAATAAATCAGGAACAAAACGATCCATCGATCGCAAAAAATATCAGCAGCATGAAAACATGGCTGCTATTGAACAAACAAACCAATAACTGGAAAACCACGATAGCCACTGCGGATGCATGTTATGCATTATTGTTAAACGGCGACGGCTGGCTCAACTCAGACAGAACGGTAAGTATTCAGCTGGGCAATTACATGATCAGCAGCGCCGGCGAAAAAACAGAAGCGGGCACTAGCTATCTCAAAAAAAGAATTGAGGGAAAAGAAGTAACACCTGCAATGGGCAATATAACAGTAACCACCACTACAACTAATAAACAAATAAACCGATCAACCGATCAACCATCATGGGGAAGTGTTTACTGGCAGTACTTTGAGGATCTTGATAAAATAACCCCATCAGCCACTCCATTGTCTGTAACTAAAAAATTATTCATCGAAAGAAATACAAACAAAGGAAAAGTACTGGATCCTGTGAAAGAAGGCGATGAATTAAAGACCGGTGATAAAGTGGTGGTGCGCCTTATTTTAAAAAGCGACCGCGATATGGATTACCTGCACCTGAAAGATATGCGCGCCGCATCTATGGAACCGGTGAATGTATTAAGCGGTTACAAATGGCAGGACGAGCTCGGTTATTATGAAAGCACCAAAGATGTAAGCACCAATTTTTTCATCAGCCATCTCGCAAAAGGCACTTATGTTTTTGATTATCCGTTATTCATTACACATACCGGTTTGTTTTCGGTGGGTATTGCGAGTATACAGTGTATGTATGCGCCGGAGTTTACGAGCCATTCGGAGGGGATCAAGATAAGGGTACATTAACTGTTTTTCTTTTCTGCCCCAACCCCTAAAGGGGCTTTCTTTCTCCCCTTTAGGGGCGGGGGTAAAAAGGTACTACACACCTGAAGAAGGTATATTTGTTTACCAAATCAATTTTTACTTCCAGGAAGGTTCAGTAATATCATGAAAATAGATTACCTCATCATAGGCCAGGGGCTCGCAGGCACATTCTTAAGCCGGAGCTTATTAAAAGCCGGCTGCTCTGTAATGGTGATCGATGAAAGCAAACCGTTCACGGCATCCAAAGTAGCGAGTGGCGTGATCAACCCGATCACGGGAAGGCGCATGGTGCGCACATGGGATATTGAAACAATGATGCCCTTTGCTGTTGAAGCGTATACAGCGTTTGGAAAAGAGATCGGTGAAGCATTGATCAGGCAATGTAATATTCTCGACTTCCATCCCACCCCGCAGATGAAGATCGCTTTTGCAGAAAGGTTGCCAGTTGAAAAAGAATACCTGCATCTACCGGAAAATGAAAATGAGTGGTTGCCTTATTTCAATTATCATTTTGGTTTTGGCGAAATAGATCCTTGCTGGCTGATCGATATCAATACATTATTAAGCGGCTGGAGAAAAGAATTACAAAATAAAAAACTGTTGCTCGAAGAAAATTTTTGCCTGGATGATTGCAGGATCACAACCGATGAGATCGTTTATCAAAACATAACCGCTAAAAAAATATTTTTCTGCGATGGTGTAACTGGTTTTGATAATCCTTATTTTAAATTATTGCCGTATGCCAGAAATAAAGGGGAAGCATTGATCATCGATGTTCCGGGTTTACCACGCGATCATATTTTTAAACAGGGCATCAACATCGTTCCATGGAAAGATGGGCTGTTCTGGATCGGTTCTTCCTATGAATGGGAATTTGCAGATGCTTTACCAAGCGAATCATTCAGAAAAAAAACAGAAGCGCAACTGAATTACTGGTTAAAACTTTCTTATGAAGTAGTTGATCATTTTGCATCGGAGCGTCCGGCCAATATGGAACGCAGGCCGTTTACGGGTTTGCATCCCGCCATGCCATCAGTTGGTATCTTAAATGGTTTCGGAACAAAAGGATGCACACTCGCGCCATTTTTTTCTGCACAGCTTACAGATCTGTTGGTGAATGAAAAACCCATTCAGCCATTGGCGGATGTGCGCAGGTTCAGCAAGATTTTAAGCCGTTGATTGAGCACAAAAAATTAATATTGTATCCATACTAATACAAACTGCATGGAGAATAAACCTGCTTACGAGATCGTTGACAAAAACTCAGCCGATAACAGTTATGTGATCCCGCTTCATTATCGCAAAATGGAAAACCTCCATATTGTTTTCTGGCTCTTTAAAGATATCGCCTGGTGTATGGTTTGGCGGCCGCTCGGCATTGTGATGATCTTTCCAACCCTAATCGTTTCGATCGTGATCGCGTGGAGAACAAGACAGTATATGTCTGAACTCTGCCACAACCTCGCCATCACTTTCTGGATCAGCGCCAACTCGTACTGGATGATCAGCGAATTTTTTGTGTTCGATACCAAACCATTATTCAGCCATTATACCTTTAAACACCTGGCGATTGTTCCGTTTGGCATGGGTGTGGTGCTGCTGGCTTTCTATTATTTATACTGGAAGGCGCGGCACAAGGATGAACTTGAAACTATGTAGCAAAAATGCCGGAAAAACCCGCATTTTACCGCTCATCCAGGCCGGAATCCAATAAAAGTTACACGTATCCCGCTCGGCTCGCTTGCCCTTTACCGGCACCCTGCTAACGATATATCTTTACTGTATCAAAGTAAACGGAGCCTCGCTCCCATGCAATATGAACAACTTACCCGGATCGCTGCTATTCAGATTATGTAAGCACATCAAACCGCCAGGGATCTAATACCATTTCGTTCCAAACCATTTCCGGTTAAAGAAAACACAGCAATCAATGTTTGCGACTGGTGTAACCATACACCTTCCTGCTAAACCTGTATTTACTTGTTAACTTTCCGAAGGCCGTCTTACATAATTGAGACATGGAACCGTATTAACCAAATTTCAAACAACAACTTATGCATACCAAAATGAAACCGATCGTATTAGCGATTTTAGGAGCCGCGGCTCTCTTATTTCTTTTTTCCTGCGGAGAAAAACAGAATGATGATGTAACGCAGACCGTAAATAAAAACGGTTCTGTAGAAACAGCTGTGAATGTGGAGCACTTAGACAGCCTGCATGATATCCTCATCACTACCCATAAGATATGGGCGGATAACCGCGAAGTAAAAACCCTTATGTACCGTGATACTTTGCCGGCATTAGGCATAGAACATGCCGATGCAGAAAATGCAGATGGCGATACCAAAACCGTGCATGTGAAAAAAGATTACGAGATCTTCATCACCGTTAAATAATTGCGCCATGAAAAAATCGAAATGTATAGAACTGGTTTTGATCACAGCGGCGCTGGCCAGTTGCAATCAACCCAAAAAAGACTGGGACGATAATTATAAAGTGCATGTAAGAAGCGACAGCACTGCACCTTACACAAGAGTATACCATCATGGTGGCTTGGGCGCTGCATTCCTTTGGTATTATGCTTTCAGGCCGTATGGCAATTATTATAATGGTTATTACCAA
>JABDAP010000084.1 GCA_013289065.1 Bacteroidota bacterium
ATTGGCATCGAGTATCACCACTTCATCGCCCACTTCAACGATCACCACAGGAAAATTTTGTCCCTGGCCGTTGCTCATATTCAATTGCATACCCGCTTCCGGAACCATATCGGCCGGAAAACGTTCTTTCGGAAATTCCATGATCATTTCTTCCTGCTTAGGGCCGTATGCTTCATCGGCAGGTATCAGCACTGTTTTCTTTTCGCCAACTGTCATGCCGGTAACGCCATCATCAAAACCAGGTATCACCATGCCGCTGCCTACTTCAAATTCCAATGGCTCACGTCCTTCGGAAGAATCGAATGTGGTACCATCTGTTAATTTACCGTGATAATGAACTTTTACAGTATCACCTTTTTTTACTTGTTGCATACGTATATTTTGAATTTGAAATAATGTGGGCCCGGCTGTATATCTTTCTCAACATCGTTGCGTCGCACACTTGAGGGGAAGGAATACTGATCAGCAAAACAAAAAATAATCCCGGTTGCCTGCCACAAAAGTACAATCGAAAATCAAAAACCCGCCGGTATTTTTGATTAACTTTCCAACGATAATCCCCAAAAAATGAAAAAAATAATCATCGCACTAATAGTAACAGCCATAACCACATTATTTCCCATACAAAACGCAATTTCCCAATCCCCCAATTCCAAAATTTCAAAATCCTCCATAACCCCCGCCGCATACCGCACACAGGTCTATCTTCCCCTGTTGAAAGGCAAGCGTGTGGGCATATTTGCCAATCAAACGGCAACGATCGGCAATAAACATCTTGTTGATACGCTTTTATCATTGGGTATCAGGATCACCAAAGCTTTTGGCCCCGAACATGGTTTCCGCGGAACAGCCGATGCCGGCGCACGTGTTGATAATTATATCGACTCAGCAACAGGTATTCCGGTGATCTCTTTATTCGGCAAAAAAACAAAACCAACACCCGAAGACCTCAGCGATGTAGATGTTTTATTATTTGATATCCAGGATGTGGGTACGCGTTTTTATACATTCATTTCTTCTCTCCAGCAATTCATGGAAGCAGCATTCGAGAACAGCAAACCCATGATGATACTCGACCGCCCCAACCCGAATGGTTTTTATGTTGACGGCCCGGTATTGGATACTGCGTATAAAAGTTTTGTTGGCATGCAACCCATACCAACCGTTTACGGCATGACGATAGCCGAATATGCTTTTATGATCGCCGGTGAAAAATGGCTGAGTGCAAAAGCAAATGAAAAATATGCATATTATATCCGCGCAGAAAATTCTCCCGATACCGCCTTTCATTTCCAGGTGATCAAATGCGCCAACTATACACATAGCAGCAAATACATACTGCCCATCAAACCCTCACCCAACCTGCCTGATATGGCTTCGGTGTATTGGTATGGCAGCAATTGTTTGTTTGAAGGAACTGCATTGAATGAGGGCCGCGGAACCGATCATCCATTCTGCATTTTCGGGCATCCGTCTTTGCCAAATAATTTATATGCTTACACCCCCACCAGTCGTGATGGCGCCACAAACCCTAAATTAAAAGACAAGCTCTGCTATGGCTGGAATTTATATGGAACTAATGAAGAAGTTTTAAAAATGGTAGATAATAAAGTCCAGATCAAATATGTGATCGATGCATACAAAGCTTTTCCGGATAAAGAGAATTTTTTTACACGCTCATTCAACCGCCTTGCGGGAAGCAGTGAATTAATGGAACAGATCAAAGCGGGCAAAACAGAAACCGAGATCCGCCAAAGCTGGCAACCCAAACTGGATGCTTTTAAAGTGATCAGGAAAAAATATTTATTATATACGGATTTTGAATGAGAAGCTTTATCGGTAGTAACTCTTTATTTCATGCAAAGAAATAAGTGAGCAAAGGCGCAAGGATGGAACTTGCTTTGCGGCTTTACGCGAAACCAATAAACGAATCAACCAATCAACTAATTCTCCCGCTATCTTTGCGCATGCAATTTCAAAACTTACGCATCATTTTTATGGGCACTCCCGATTTTGCCGTTGCATCATTGGATGCATTGGTAAAAGCCGGCTGCCATATTGTGGGCGTAATTACAGCGCCGGATAAACCCGCAGGCCGCGGGATGAAGCTCACGGAAAGCGCCGTAAAAAAATATGCAGTTGAAAAACAATTATACATACTCCAACCAGAAAAATTAAAGAACCCGGAATTTATTGAGCAGCTCCGTGCATTAAAAGCCGACCTGCAAATCGTTGTTGCATTCCGCATGCTGCCCGAGATCGTGTGGAGCATGCCGCCCATGGGAACCGTTAACCTGCACGGCTCCCTGCTTCCGCAATACCGCGGTGCTGCGCCGATACATTGGGCGGTGATCAATGGCGAAAAAGAAACCGGCGTAACCACATTCAAACTAAAACATGAAATAGATACGGGCGATATCTTACTGCAAAAAAGTTTTCCCATCGGCGATGATGAAACAACCGGTGAAGTACACGACAGGATGAAAGAAACAGGCGCCGCATTATTAGTTGAAACAGTCAAAGAATTGGCAGCAGACGGTTTGGAGAAGATCGATCAGTCGGCAGTGGTGAGCCGTGAATCGGCAGTATTACGCCATGCACCAAAAATATTTACAGAGGATTGCCAGATAAACTGGAACGATACGGTTGATAAGATCCACAACCTCATCCGCGGCCTTTCGCCATTTCCCGGCGCACTGACAGTATTGGATGAAAAAATTTTAAAAGTGTTCCGCAGTAAAAAAGAAAATATTTCGCACCATCATCCAGCCGGTTCTGTTTTCAGCGATGGCAAAACATTTTTAAAATTCGCCTGCAAAGACGGTTATATTCATATTCTCGACCTGCAACTCGGAGGAAAGAAAAGAATGCTGGTGGAAGATTTTCTCCGCGGCTATCGTCTCGCTTAACTCCGCGCCTCTGCGGTAATAAAAAATCATTCAAAATAAGTAACGGTCACCGTAGCTTTCGGATCCAGTATTCCCAAAGCATTGGCCGCAGAATTACTCATACGCAACAATAAACCTCCGGCGCCCCTTGTTTCCTGCAACGGGCCAAGTACCATTGCGCAAATGCTTTTATTATTGGGTGCTGTAATACGCAGAATTGTTTTGGGTGCCACATCATTCATCAATACATAAAATTTTCTGTCTGTCCAGCCGCTGATAGTTTTAAAAGTTGCCGCATCACCCGAATGAAACTGCGCAAGCTGGTCTCTGGTATGTTCTGCATATCCCGCTGCAAAATATCCTTCATCGCCTTCTTTCGGAACATATTCTGTTGACTCATCTTTTTTCTTTGCTTCAGTTACGATAGTTGTTTTGGTATCTTTTGCTTCAGCCGGTGTTTTTAGTACAACCGGTTCTTTGATAACCGGCGCTGTTTCTGTATTTTCTTTTTGTTTTACATCGGGTGCAGTATGTTTTATTTCGGCCGGCTTATTATCTTTTATTTCAGGCGTTGTTATGGTAGTTGTTGGTGTATTCTTTGCAACTGCTGCAGTTGCTATATCTGAACTTTGTGTTTTATTAGGCAGCGTGGTTATCACATCTTTTTTGGTATCTGTTTTCTTTTCAACAGGCTTTCCGTTTACCAGGTAACCGATCATGATCAATTGTCCGTCTTTTACAATATCATTTTTCATATTGTTCCATTCACGCAGAACAGGAATGGGTACTTTATTATAAGCGAGGCTAAGCCGGTAAAGATTATCGCCCTGTCTGATCACATGATACAAGGGTGCGCTGCTTTCATTCGAATGCTGCAGGAGGTTATCTTTTGTAAACGGGATCTTTATTTCTGTGCCTTTTGCAAACGCTGCGGATGTGTTGATATTGATATTATTATAGGCCGATAATTTGGCAACCGACAACCCAAACTGGTTACTGATATTCTGTAGGCTCTCCGTTCCATTGGTAGGATATACCACGTACATATTAGGCGCGGCCCCCATTACCACTAATTTTTCCTGGGCAGAAACAGTAATGGAAAAAAAACAAACAAGCAGCCAGATCAGTTTATTCATGTTCATTGCAGTTAGTGCTGCAAATTTACTCTTTTAATATTCTCCATTCGGCGGGGTAGTAATTATTGACACGGTTGGGTAAAACTTTTATCCAGCCCAATGGTAATCCACCATAGCCAACAAGGTTCCATCCTTTGGGTGCATCATCGATCAATAATTCTTTTCTGCGGAGATATTGCAGTGATTGTTCTCTCGTAAGCCCGATCGTTTCAAAAGCCGTATGCGATAACGGGCTAAGCGCCAGTTCATGCGATGGTATCACATCCTTTCCTTTCACGGTTCCGATCTCAATGCCTGCTTTTTTAATGTATAAACACTTTGCAAGTAACTGAAGATCCGTAAGCCATTCTTTTTTTATTGCGCGGATAGCATCGGCCTGCTTAAATAAAACATATTCAGGCGGCAATTGTATAAATGCATCAAGCAATTGTATTTCCTGTTTTGAGGGAAATGGTATCGGTTGTTCTTTTAACCTGGCAAATTCAACTGTTGCTCTTTTTTGAAATACGGATATAAAAAAACCTTCGCCTTTTATTTTATCAGGGTAGAAACGATATCCACGCGCTTTGGTAACAGGCGAAGTTGTTTCAACGATATTCCATTCAGCCGGAATATCCAGTTGTTTGTTTTCCATATTCATTTCCGATACAAGCCAGTCGGCGATCATCTCATCTTCTTCCTCCGAATAAGAACAGGTTGAATAGATCAATATACCATCTTCTTTTAATGCCGGTAAAATATCCGCCAGGATCCTTTGCTGCCGCTGGCTGCAGAGTTGTACGTTGTCTTCGCTCCATTCATTAACTGCGCCCGGGTCTTTGCGGAATAAGCCGCTGCCGCTGCATGGCGCATCTATCACCATCACATCAAAATAACCGGGGAGCGATTGAAAATGCGAAGGGTCGTTATTTGTTACGATCACATGATCGCTTCCCCATTTGGTAATATTTTCTACAAGCACAGCTGCCCTTGATCTGATCACTTCATTGGCAACAACCAATCCATCCGTGAAATAAGACGCCAGCAATGTACTCTTGCCACCGGGCGCCGCACAGAGATCCAATACTTTTTTTTTCGTGTCCTGCCCAACAACGTTTTTCAATGCATGCCATATAAACATACTGCTTGCTTCCTGTACATAATAAGCCCCTGCATGAAACAATGGATCGAGCGTGAATGACGGGCGTTGTGAAAGATAATAAGCATTCGGGCACCAGGGCACTCCATCGGCCATGGACCATGGACGACCATGGACTATGGGCTGTTTCTCTGGATTCAATCGTATCGAAGTAACCTGCTCTCCCGATGCATGTATTTCTTCAAAACTTTTTCTGTTAAAGCCTTTTATGTTTTCAAGTGACTGCAATAAATTTTCCGGAAGCTGCATAAATTAAAGGTAGCCAGTATTTGTTAAGCAAAAAGCTGATGGCTAATAGCTGATGGCTGAAAGCTCAAAACTCAAAGCTTCTTCTGCGCAAATAACCAATGCATCAGATCCGGTTCGGCAAAAGCATTTACCCAGCTGTTGTGTTCAACACCGGGATATTCCGAGTAGCGAACGTTAGCGCCCGCTTTTTTTAATCGCTTATAATATTGTTGTGAGAAAGTGGTGGGTACAACCTGATCCTTATCGCCATGAAATAACCAGAGCGCTGTTTTACCTGCAAATAATTTTGTAGTAGCAGGATCGCCGCCGCCGCAGATAGATATGCCTGCAGCGAACATACCGGGATACCGCGCGATCAGATCCAGCACACCCATACCGCCTTGCGACAAGCCGGCAATATACACACGCGAAGTATCAATGCTTCCGCCGGCTAATAAATTGTCAAGCAGTTTTTTTAAAGTCGCGGTGATATCTGTGGGTTGTTTTCTAAAAGGAAAGTTCCAGTCGGTTGCAAATCCTGTGGTAAAATCTATTTTGTTTTCGAAATACGCCCATACATCATCCTGCGGGCATTGCGGGAATAAAATATACGCCGGATAATTTTTCCTGATCGAATCGCGCATAAAAAAACGGCCGCCGATATTTAGTTGCGCCTCATTATCGTTGCCCTTTTCAAATGCGCCATGTAAAAAAATAATAAGTGGATATTTTTTAGCGGTATCGCTTGCCGGTGATAAAAAACGGTAAGGCAATTCAATACCATGATCTGTAAAAACATGTTTGCTGTACGCAGAAAGATCCTGCGCCGATGCTGTGAAGCATATACAAAACATCATCGATATAAACAGTAAACCACGCATATCAAAAACGGATCACAAAGTGTTGTTTTACTTTTTGTTCTTTTCTGAAAAATACCAGGCCGATAAAGAACAGGTCGATGCTGAGTGTTACAGATGCATCCTGTTTGATCTCTTCCCACGCCTGTTCCATTTCTTTGCTCCAGTGAATATCATCAAATACAAGGATCGAGTATTCATGCATGGCAGGCAATAATTCTCTGAAATAACGGAGCGTGGGCTCGTAACGGTGATTGCCATCAACAAATGCCATATCGATATTACCCATTCTTCTGATCGTTGCAGGCAGGGTTTCATCAAAATTCCCTTCAACCAGTTCTATATTTTTCAGCCCGAGTTTGGTAAAATTATCTTTCGCTATCCCGGCTATCATTTTTGCGCCTTCCATCGTGACAACGTTCGACGCTTCTTTTGCAGAAGCGAGATAAGCGGTTGTAATTCCCAGAGAAGTTCCGAGTTCTAAAATATTTTTCGGCGCATACTGATCAACGATACGAAATAAAAGCTGCCCGAATTTCTTTGGTTTGAGTGAAGAGGAAGCGATATCATGTATGGCCCTTGTATTCTCTTTTTTTACTCGTGAGCCAGCGCCCAGATCCTCGATCACCAATTGGCGTTGATCCGTTAATAACAACCGCCGAAGGTTTTCAATGGTTTTATATGCATAAAAATGCCGGTCATCATTCAACACTTTTGTGATAAAAGAAAATACAAATGGCGAATGCATCCCATGGCCCCTGCTGTTGGAAGCAGTGAGATAATATTTCGCATATTTAGTACCTAACTGGATCGGCGAATACATTATACAACCGGGGATTGATAAGGTAATTTATTCAACAGCCAAAGTAACGCATAAGCTGAACACAACAGGCATAAATAAGACGGTATCTTGAAAACAAGGTCATACGTGTTCCAGGAAGAGAGTGGGTAAACGGAATATAGCAGCACGAGTAAAAGGATCGAGAATATTTTATTTTTCCGGAAAAACCGATGAAAGGAAAGCAGTGGTAACAGAACAACCAGCACCACGCGTAACATCAGTCCGTGATCGTCTTCAAAAAAATGATCATAATTTATCGAATAGGTTTTCATTAACCGGTAAACGCCGGCCAGTTGCCATGATAAAAAAATGGAATTCCCGATCAGTAAAATATTAGAAACGGCCAGCAGGTTGGTGCAGCATTTTTTGAATGGTGCATTGATAAATAGAAGGATCAACAAAAGAGGAGCCATCACACAATAAGCGATCTTGATAAATTCCATGATGCCCGTTATGGTTTAATTCGTTCCCACAATTGAAAATGATACGCATACTGGTGTTTCTCATCCGGCCCAAATGATTCCTCGGAAACCATGCGCCAGATTTTTTTATCGATCGCCGGAAAATAAGTATCGCCGTTTAAAACAGCATCAACCCTTGTGATATATATCCTGTCTGCAATAAGAATGGCTTCTTTATAGATCTCACCTCCTCCAATTACAAATGCCTCCTTGTAATTTTCATTTGCAGCAATATTTATAGCGTCTTTGATGGAGTGCACAACTGTTGCGCCTTCCGGCTTCCAGTCAGCCTTTCTCGTGATAACGATATTCAGCCTTCCCGGCAAAGGTTTACCCAATGATTTCAGCGTTTTTCGTCCCATGATCACAGGCATGGCCCAGGTAATGTTCTTAAAAAACTTTGTATCATTCGGCAAACGCCAGAGCAATTGGTTATTGAGGCCAATGGCATTGTTAGTAGATGCGGCAACGACTAGTGAGAGTATCATATTTTGAGTATCATTTTTGCCCCCGACCCTAAAGGGGAGTTAGAGCCCCTTTAGGGTCGGGGTAGAAAATAAAAATCTAAACAGCTACCGGCGCTTTAATAGCCGGATGATGCGCATAATTTTCCAAACTAAAATCTTCAAACCTGAAATTAAAAATATCTTTTACCGCCGGGTTCAGTTTCATCGTTGGCAATGCGTTCGGTTCGCGCGTAAGTTGCAGTTGCGCCTGCTCGATATGATTATTGTATAAATGCACATCGCCAAAACTGTGTACAAAATCGCCGTATTGCAGATCACATACCTGCGCCATCATCATCGTTAACAAAGCATACGAGGCAATATTGAACGGAACGCCTAAAAATACATCTGCGCTTCTTTGGTATAACTGGCAACTTAATTTTCCATCGGCAACATAGAATTGAAAAATAGTATGACAAGGCATCAGCGCCATCTTTGGCAATTCTGCAACGTTCCATGCGCTTACGATCATCCTTCTGCTGTCGGGATTTGTTTTGATCTGTTTTACTACATCCGTTATCTGATCCGTCACCGTTCCATCCGCACCCTGCCAGCTGCGCCATTGTTTTCCGTACACGGGGCCGAGGTTGCCATTTTCATCGGCCCACTCATCCCATATACTTACTTTATGATCGTTGAGATATTTCACATTCGTATCGCCCTGCAAAAACCATAACAGTTCATACACGATACTTTTGAGATGCAATTTTTTAGTGGTCACCATCGGAAAACCTTCCTGCAAATTAAAACGCATCTGGTAACCAAAACAACTGAGTGTGCCTGTTCCCGTGCGGTCGGTTTTCTGCGCACCGTTTGCCAAAATATGCCTGAGTAATTGCTGATATTGCTGCATAAGATGCAAAATACACTTGAAAATGTGATGAGGGAAAGAATGATAATCACATTGGGGAGAATCTGTGAATTGTTTAACCTTTTCTACGCGCCAGTTCTTTCTTGATCAGCGATAATTCGCGGCCCGTTTGCCCGCTCACACTGCTGTTTTCCTGCGCCCTGCGCATCAGGTAAGGGATCACATCGCGGATCGGGCCGAATGGCAGGTATTTGCTTACATTAAACCCCTCTTTCGCCAGGTTGAATGTGATGTTATCGCTCATGCCATATAACTGCGAGAAATGAATATGCTGATGATCATGCGCCACACCTTTCTGATCCAGCAAACGCGCGGCATGCAGGTTGCTTTCTTCATTATGCGATGCTACAATTACCGATACCTGTTCAATATGCTGTATACAATAATCAACCGCTTCATTGTAATCATGATCGGTAGCTGCTTTATTGGGTTGTATCGGGCTGGCATATCCTTTATCGTTTGCGCGCGTTCTTTCTTTTTCCATGTATGCGCCGCGAACCAGTTTTATACCCAGCATAAAACCCTGTTGCTGCGCAATGCGGTGCGATAGTTTTAAAAAATGCAACCTGTCATGACGATACAATTGGATCGTATTATACACGATCACTTTTTCTTTGTTGAATATGGCCATCATCTCCATCGTCAGCCTGTCAACGGGATCCTGTATCCAGCTTTCTTCTGCATCAACCAATACGCCGATATTTTTTTCTGCAGCG
>JABDAP010000085.1 GCA_013289065.1 Bacteroidota bacterium
TAAAGGATCTGATGAACAAAACGGATCAGATGCGCGAAGCAACTGCGGTAGAAAATGAAGTGATCAAAGCAAATAGTTACGGGCTCGCCAATGACCCCACAGAAAAATTAACGGCGCCGCCGGTGAAAGCAGAAGTTCCTTACATAGATTTTTCTCCTTTGCAAAATGCGTTGGCGGAATTAGAAAAAAGTACGGATCAATTATCGGATGCATGGAATAAAGCTGTAATGGCCAATACAGATCATGATGCAATGAATAAAGCATTATACAAAGCAGAACAACAATTACTCGCAACTTCAGGGCTGCCACGCAGAAGCTGGTACAAACACACATTGTATGCACCGGGTTTTTATACAGGCTACGGAGTAAAAACAATTCCCGGTGTACGTGAAGCAATTGAACAGCGCGACTGGAAAGAAGCAAGAGAACAGATCGTTGTGGTGGCAGATGCGATCATGAAGCTGGCAAACTATTTGCGAAATATTTCCAAGTAAAAACCATACCCCTTCAGGGGCAGGGGTGAAAAAGGCAATGCTTCTTGCCCTTGCCCCTGAAGGGTTCTGAAAGTATTGATATGAAAAAGGTTTTTCTATTTATAACCATCAACATTTTTTTGTGCAATTGTGTTTCTGCGCAATGGTGGCTGAATGATCATGGGAAGAAAGAAAATAAAATATCTGTCAGCCAGATAAAACTGATCGGCGAATATGATGTGCCGCATAATTTCCCGTTTATGGGAACAACCGTTGGCGGGTTATCAGGTATAGATTATGATAAAACAAATGATGTGTATTATATGATCTGCGACGACCGGTCCGCGATCAATGATGCACGTTACTATACTGCGAAAATATATTTTGATAAAAAGAAAATAGACAGCGTTGTGTTTGTGAATGTAACAACGCTGCTGCAAAAGAGCGGGTCGCCCTATCCGGATTCAAAACATGACCCCTCGCATACACCAGACCCTGAAGCATTGCGGTATGACCCTGTTCACAAACAAATGATCTGGACAAGCGAAGGCGAAAGAATTGTAAAAGGAAAAGACACGGTTCTCGAAAACCCGGCTATCACGATCATTTCCTCCGACGGAAAATATATTGATACGTTTCCATTACCGGAGAATCTTCGCATGCATGCAACCGAAAAGGGCCCGCGCCAAAACGGTGTACTGGAAGGATTAAGTTTTGCAGATGAATTCAAAACGTTGTATGTGAGTCTTGAAGAGCCGTTATATGAAGACGGCCCACGCGCAGATGTAACGAAAAATGATCCATGGATACGCCTGTATAAATTTGACATGGGCACAAAGGCAAACACCGCTCAGTACGCATATAAGCTTGACCCCATTGCCTATCCCGCAACACCGGCGGATGCCTTTAAAATAAACGGCATCCCCGATATTTTGTTTATGGGCGATAATAAAATGATCGTACTCGAAAGATCTTTTTCAACAGGAAGGTTGCCGTGTACGATAAAAATATTTCTCGCAGACCTTACGGGCGCAGCTGATATAAAAAATAATCTATCATTAAAAAAAACGCCGCCGGCAAAACCGGTTACAAAAAAATTATTACTTAACATGGATGAGTTAGGAATATATGTTGACAATGTAGAAGGCGTAACCGTTGGCCCGACATTACCCAACGGGCACAGAACATTATTGCTGGTAGCAGATAATAATTTTGCCATTCTCGAAAAAACACAATTCTTTTTATTCGAGATCATCCCCTGAAAACTCCGCGCCCTGCGTCTTCGCGGTGAAAAAAGATTCCAATGAAAAACCTCTTCGCAATAATAATAGCAATAACGATACTATTCATCTCTTGCAAACAAAAGAACACCACCACTCCGCACATACAGATACAAACAGAAAAAGGCGATATAGAAATAGAACTCTATCCATTACAGGCGCCGAAGACAGTGGCTGCTTTTTTATCTTATGTTGATTCCGGTTTTTATAACAACAGCAATTTCTATCGTGTACTTAATGACGAGAACCAACCATCCAACGCACCCAAAACAGAACTGATCCAGGGCGGCATCTGGAAATCAAATTATAAAAAAGCGGAAAGCATTCCGGGTATTCCGCATGAGACGACGCAGCAAACCGGAATACTTCATACGGATGGTGTGATCTCTCTTGCAAGGCTGGCGCCCGGTACGGCAGGAACAGAATTTTTTATCTGTATCGGCAAACAACCGGGATTAGATTATGGCGGAGAAAACGTAGAAGACAAACAAGGCTTTGCAACTTTCGGAAAAGTAGTTAATGGAATGGATGTGGTGAGAAAGATCTATAGACAAAATGAAAACGATCAATACTTTGATCCACCTGTAGCTATTTATAATATTGTAAGATTATAATTTAATGTGCTGTTTGATTAAACACATAGATACATAGGTTTAAGAAAAGAAAACATAAGCCAGAACCTATGCGACCTTTATCTTCCCTATGTAACTATGTGTTTCAAAAAATATCAAATAAAAATGTAACACCCATACAGTACATATGCATCTTTTCGATAAAAAATAAACAGGATATTATTTCAAAATTTCTTTTCACCGCGGAGACGCAGGGGCGCGGAGTTAGGCGCAGAGAAAATTAATTGTTCTGCTTCACCAATTCATCCAACCTCAATTGCAATAATTTTTTCTCCGCTAATGAAGGTGTAAGCTGTTGCGCATGTGTAAAATATTCGTGCGCCTTAACGGTATTGCTTAAACGTTTATATAGGTCTCCCAAAACAGCGCTGTATAAATGATTGCTGCGGAGTAGCTGGTCAATACCATGAATGGATAAAATAGAGGTGATGGCAGTTTCAATATTGCCCAGCTGTGCAAGAACTACCGCGCGGTTTAATTGTGTAACAGGCGCGGGTTTCGCTTCGAGCAGAAGATCGTAGAGTTGTAAAAGGCGTGTCCAGTTAGTGTCTTCAAAGTGCGCTGCCATTGCATGTTCGGCAGCAATCGCCGCTTCAATATGATATGAGCTGATCACATCGCCGCCGGAAGACAAATTCAGATAATAATATCCCACACCGATCAGTTCATGATCCCATTGCGAACGATCCTGTTGTTGTAAAAGGATAATATCATTATCAACACTGATACGGCTGTTAAACCTGGCAGCCTGCAAACACATCAATGCAAGCAATGCATTTGCCACGGAGTGTTTAATAGTTGGATGTTCTGTAAGCAGCTTGCAGCAACGCATTGCTTCGCCACAAAGATCGCGGCGGATAAGCTCATCAGTTTTTAGCGAATTGTAACCTTCATTAAAAAGCAGGTACAAAACAGTGTAAACAGAATCCAGCCTTCCGGGAAGGTCAGCCCCTGCCGGAATTTCCAGCACCACATTATTTTCACGCAGAAAATTCTTTGCCCGGAAGATCCGTTTCTGTACTACCGCTTCATTCATTACCAATGCACGCGCAATTTCTGCAAGAGAAAACCCCGAAACAATTTTCAAGGTAAGCGCCACCTGATCCTCCTGTTTTAACGAAGGATGGCAACAGGCGAAGATCATCCGCAACTGGCTGTCGGCAATTTCCTGTTCATGAAAAAAATGATCGGCATTTTGCGTAAGCTCAATAACTTCCTGTTGTGTAAAACGTTTATGTAACTGCTGGCGGCGCAACAGGTCGATCGCTTTATTTTTCGCAACCTGTAATAACCATGCTTCCGGGTTTTCGGGAGCGCCGTTTATTTTCCATGTTTGCAATGCTTTGATAAATGCTTCCTGAACCACATCTTCTGCCAGGGGTAAATTTTCCAATCCCAGTAACCGCGACAAAACAGCCACCATCTTTCCCGCCTGGTGACGGAAAAGATGGTCGACTATTTTTTCGGTAGTGCCGCCAGAAGTGAGATCGGTTTGTTTCAGCATGGGATAATTGTAGTGAGTAACTTTTCTGCCCCTGCCCCTAAAGGGGAATTTTAAGAACCCCTTTAGGGGCAGGGGCCAAAAAGAAAATCTAAAAATCTAAAACACCATCACATCCCTCACTTCCACACTGCCACCCAATGGAAGGTCGGGACAGGATTCGGCGATCTTAAGTGCGGCGTCGATATTATCTGCTTTGATGATAAAAAAACCGCCAACAATCTCTTTGCTTTCGGTAAAAGGGCCGTCGGTTGACACATTGCCTTTGCGTAATGTTTTGCCGGAAGGCATTAACGCTTCGCCTGCGGTGTAGATGTCTTTTTTCTTTAGTTCGTCAACCCAGCCCATCCATTTTTGCATGTTGGATTGCATTTCATCGGGTGAAGCTGTATGCGGATCAAGCCCGCCGCGGAAAAGGAACATAAAACTTTTCATGATCGTTGTTTTTTTAAATAGAGAATAAGATTACGTATAAAAGACGAACAGAGGAAATGCAGGAAGACAAAAAGAAGGGTAACTTTACGAATCACTATGGAAAATAAATTTCAAAAAATGATACATGATTAATTACTAACAGAAAAAGTAATACTCTGCCTGTGCCGGTAGATCACATTTTTTCCGTTCTGAACCGCAGGTTTCCATCGTGGGGAAGTTTTTACAACGCGCATGGCTTCTGTATCAACCGACCACTCGTAGGAGTGATGTATAAAAACCCCTGAAATAAAACCTTCTTTGTTTACATAAAAATCAATACCTACCGTTGCTTTGGTGCCGGGCCTGGATAAACTGATAAACCTGTCGGGCGTTTTTAAATTATTTGATAGATAAGCCATCCAGCCTTTGAGGCCGCCTTCGAATTCTGCTGCAACCTGGGTAACCGTAAATGTTTTATCACCAACCGAATCTTTGGGTTGTGGCTTATCGAGCGGTTCCGTTTTTCCGTCGGGAAGTGTTATGGTTTTTGTTAGATAATTCGTGCGGCTGATAAAATGCCCGTTCTCATAATATTCTTTTACCTGGGCACGCAGGCTGTCATCATAATTATAGAACCAATCTTTATCTTTTCTTCCGTTGTTAACCATGCCCGAACTGTCGAGCCTTCCTTTGGCGTTGTACCAGGCGAAAATGCCATTTGGTTTTTCGAGACCAGAATCACTATAGGTTTCCCACTTGATCATCGGGCCGGCCTTATTGTAATAGCGGCAGGTATAAACAGTATCATTTTCTTTTTCTACATGCATAAAATAAGTGGCCTGATCTATATTTTTTGCAGGCGACCAATCTTTTTTGAACAGATAAAGAAGCCCATCGTTTTGTGTAAAAGCTTCAAATGTTATAAGGCATAAAAGAATGCAGAATAATGATCTCATGTTGTTAGATTGGTTGGAATGAAGATAAAAAACTTTATAATATAAAAATTCCCGCACCTTCTCATTAAACTTTGATTTCAATGCACCACAGAGAAATGCCGGATGCCCGTTGTTCCAAATGTACAAGTGAGTGACACAACAGGCGATGCCATAAAAAACAAAAGCCGAAACAAAGAAAACCAGTTTTAACTTTACACTCTTAACTTTTAACTCCAGACCTTCTTATATGCCTTTTCAATTAAATTCTTCATACCAGCCCGCCGGCGATCAGCCATCAGCCATTAAACAATTGACGGATGGGGTGAACAGCGGCGAACAGTTTCAAACGTTGCTGGGTGTAACGGGGTCGGGTAAAACGTTTACCATTGCCAACCTGATACAAAATACACAAAGGCCAACACTGGTGCTTACACATAACAAAACGCTGGTGGCGCAATTGTATGGCGAGTTCAAACAATTTTTTCCGGATAACGCGGTGGGATATTTTGTAAGCTATTACGATTACTACCAACCCGAAGCATATATGCCGGTGAGTGATGTGTATATTGAAAAAGACCTGAGCATAAATGAAGAGCTGGATAAATTAAGGCTGCAGGCAACATCGCAACTATTAAGCGGCCGCAGGGATATCATTGTTGTGGCGAGTGTGAGTTGTATTTATGGAATGGGCAACCCGACCGAGTATGAAAACGGAATTATCCGTATTCATAAAAACCAGGTGATATCGCGGCAGGGATTTTTGCATTCGTTGGTGAATTCTTTGTACAACCGGTCGCAGGGAGACTTTAACCGCGGAACCTTTCGTGTAAAAGGCGATACGGTTGACATCAACCTGCCTTATGTAGACTTCGGTTACCGCATTACTTTTTTTGGCGATGAAATTGAAGAGATCGAAAGCATTGAAACAGCAACGAGCAAACGGATCGGATTGATGGAGAATGCCGCGATCTTTCCGGCAACATTATATCTCGCACCCAAAGAAATGATCGTGGAAGTAATGCACGAGATACAGGATGAAATGATGGCGCAGGTTGAATATTTTAAAGCAACCGGAAAATATATCGAGGCGCAACGTTTAAAAGAACGCGTTGAATACGATATTGAAATGATACGCGAACTCGGTTATTGCAATGGCATTGAAAACTACTCGCGTTTTTTTGACAGGAGAAAACCGGGCACGCGGCCATTCTGTTTGCTGGATTATTTTCCAAAAGATTTTTTATGTGTGATAGATGAAAGCCACCAGACCGTTCCGCAGGTTGCAGGAATGTATGGTGGCGACAGGAGCCGCAAGTTGGTATTGGTTGATTATGGATTTCGTTTGCCAAGCGCGATGGATAACAGGCCATTGAATTTTCATGAGTTTGAAAGCCTGATAGGCCAAACCATTTTTGTAAGCGCCACGCCGGGTGATTACGAACTGGAAAAAACCGGCGGAGTGGTAATTGAACAGATCGTGCGGCCAACAGGCTTATTGGATCCGCCGATTGAAATAAGGCCGAGTGTAAACCAGATCGATGACCTGCTGGAACAGATAGACATCACTGTAAAAAAAGGAGACCGTGTGCTGGTAACAACGTTAACAAAACGGATGGCGGAAGAGATGGATAAATATTTAGGGCGTATCAACATCAAATCAAAATATATCCACAGCGATGTAGATACACTCGAACGTGTTGAAATTTTACGGCAGTTGCGTTTGGGAGAAATAGATGTACTCGTTGGCGTGAATTTATTAAGAGAAGGATTGGATCTTCCGGAAGTTTCATTGGTGGCTATTTTAGATGCGGATAAAGAAGGCTTTCTGCGTAATGAACGTTCGCTTACACAAACAGCAGGCCGCGCCGCGAGAAATGTTGACGGCCTCGTAATTTTTTACGCGGATAAAATGACCGAGAGCATGCAACGAACGATAGATGAAACCGGCCGCCGCCGCGAGAAACAGGTTGAATACAATCTGGAACACGGCATTACTCCGCGTACCATTATTAAAAGCATACAGCAGATCATGGCGCAGGGTTCTGTGCTGGATATAAAAGGATATGACCCATCCAACCCATATGCATTGCAGCGCGATGAAGAACTGGTGAAACATACGGCTGCGGAAGAACAGGAAACCTATCAAACCATTCCGCAAATGGAGAAGGCGATCGGCCGTACAAAAAAAGAAATGGAGAAAGCGGCGCGCGACCTTGATTTTATTGAAGCGGCAAGGCTGAGGGATGCGATGTTTCGGTTACAGAAAGAGTTAGCTGCAATGAAATAAGAAAATCCTCTCTGCGCCTCCGCGACTCTGCGGTAAAATCCTTCGCGTTTTTTTATAACCGCAGAGGCGCGGAGGCGCAGAGTTATTTATTCGTATATTCATTGAACGATGAAAATAGCCGGAATAAAAAAGATAAGCATTGCGTGTATTTGTTTGATCTGTTATTATACCAACCCCATCGCCGCACAAAATAAACACTTTGTTGTATTTGGTTATTTCGCAGGAAGGGCAACGATGATCGATAGTTTCCCGGTAGAAAAATTAACCCATCTCTGTTTTAGTTTTACACATTTAAAAGGAAGCAGCATTTCACTTGGCAATGCAAGAGACAGTGCATCATTGATTGCCTGTGTTGCACTGAAAAAAAGAAACCCGAAATTAAAAGTGATCGTATCTATGGGCGGATGGACGGGTTGCTTTAGTTGCTCTGAAATTTTTTCAACCGATAGTTCAAGAAAAATATTTGCATCGTCTACCAAAAAACTGCTGGATGATTTTAAGGCAGATGGTATTGATCTTGATTGGGAGTATCCTGTTATTAAAGGTCCGCCGGGCCATCCTTATTCGCTAAATGATAAAGACAACTTTACAGCGCTGATCAAAACATTGCGCGATAGTTTGGGTAAACATAAAGAGATCAGCTTTGCGGCAGGCGGTTTTACCAGTTATATCAAAGAATCTGTGGACTGGAAAAAAGTAACACCATTAGTTAACAGGATTAATTTAATGACCTACGACCTGATCACGGGTTATGATACAGTTACCGGCCACCCCACAGGTTTATATTCAACGGTAAAACAAAAAGAATCCTGCGAAAATGCGGTGCGCATGTTAAAGGCATTAGGTGTACCAGGAAAAAAATTATTGATCGGCGCAGCTTTTTATGCGCGGATCTGGGAAAATGTACCGGCAGATAATGATGGCCTGTATGGGCATGGAAAATTTTTGCGCGGTGTTTCTTACAGGGATTTTGGAAAAGGGTTATCAAAAGACAGCGGCTTTGTTTACCACTGGGATAATGTTGCCAACGCGCCTTATTTATATAATCCTGCCAAAAAATGGTTTGTGACTTTTGATGACAGTACATCGGTCGCTATAAAAACAAAATATGCCATCAAACAAAAACTGAACGGCATCATGTTCTGGCAAATGGGTGATGATAGTTTTAGCAATGGATTGCTGGATGTGATAGATGATGTGAGGAAGAAGAGATAAGTAATCTACTTTTTTACCCCCGCCCGAGTTGAAGAATATTTATGAAAAAAGATAGTAGATCCTTTTAGGAGTTTGGGAAAAAGGGGCACACCTATTTTTTATTAATTAAATACGCCCCAACGATCAATAACAATACCCCCAATATCTTTACCCAGTTAATATCGGCCTGTTTAAAACCAAACAATCCAAAGTGATCGTAGAGAAGCGCCATAAATAATTGTCCCGCAATAACCAACGCAAATACATTGGCAGAACCGATGCGCTGAACAGAAAAAATAATTACCGTTACAAAAAAAGCGCCGAGCAGACCGCCTGAATATTTATACAATTCAATACCGCGTAACTGCGTAACCGTAGGAATAGGCTGTCTTGTTGCAAGAATAAACAATCCAAGAAAAACCGTTCCAACTAAAAAAGAAATAAAAGCAGCAACCCAGGGATTGTCTACGGCAACTTTCAACTGGCTGTTAACACCAGCCTGGGTGGTGATGGTAAGCCCTGCCATAGCCGGCAGGATAAAAAATAAATATTTCATACAACTAAGATAATGCTAAATGCAAAAAGCCGAACGCTCAATGCTTGGTTGCATTAAACATTCAGCTTTTTATATCAGTGAAAGTGTACTTATTTTTTTGCAGGCGGTGCTGGCGGCGGCGGCGCATCGGCATTTGAAATATCACGATATAATTTCCATTTGCCATCTTCCATTTTCCAGACAACTATATACTTTCCTTTTTCTGCAGAAGCGCCTTTCAGATCCAGCATTTCGTAAGTGCCTTCCTCTGATAAAAGTTCTTTGCCGCCGGTTACTTCAAGCGTAGTTAATTTAATTCCGCCAAGTCCCATTTTCTTAGCAGTTGCTGTAAAGCCGCCTATCGCAGCATTGCCACAG
>JABDAP010000086.1:0-9133 GCA_013289065.1 Bacteroidota bacterium
AGGTGCATATCATTATGGTTTGCCGGGTGAACATCCAGTTCGAGGCTTTTTGGATCCAGCGGTTGTTCGTGCGGGAACTCACCAACAATATGACCAGCAATTTCTCCGCCAAATTCCCAGCCATATTGTTTTGCCTTAGCCACCACGTATTCAAAAAGACCGGATGCTTTCATCGTTGTATGTTGCTGAAACCATTCGCGCGTTTCATACCAGGCACGTTCAACATCGTTCTTCAATCTCAGTTTCCTTGTATCGTTACCAAGTACATACGTTCTGCCAAGATCAGCTTCGTAACCTTCTACGACCGGGCCGTAATCGATAAACAAAATATCATCTTCCAGTATCACCAGATCGGGAGGATTTCCGCTATAGGGCGCCAATGTATTTTCGCCGGTGCGTACGATCTTTTTGTGCCAGTGTGTTTCAATCCCAAATCTTTCTTTGGCAAGCCCGGCGATCTCTGTATTCAACTGCGCTTCTGTTTTTCCTGGCCTGATCAGCTTGTTCTGTTCAATAGCTTCAAATAAAAGTAGGGAGGTCTTTTCCGCCTGCAGCAATTTTGTCTGGGTCATTATTATTTCATTTTTGGTAACCTAAGCGGGCCGAAAAAAATGAAATAAAATGAATCGAAAGTTAATCTACTTTAACTTCTGTGTTTTTTTCTTGAGGGAGCTTAAAAATTGCGGCGTGATACCGAGATAAGACGCGATCTCTTTTTGTGAGAACCGCTTTTGTGAATAAGGATATTTTTTTGAGAACAAAAGATACCGTTCTTCTGCCGGTGCAGACAGGATCAAGTTGATCCGCTCTCTTTGCGAGATATAGGCATTCTGAAAACATAACCGGAAGAACCGCTCAAATTTCGGGATCTTCTGATACAAGATCTCGAGGTTGAATTTACTGATCTGCAGAACATCTGTGTTCTCGCCTGCAATGATGTTGGATCTTGAAGGCGTTTGTGTTAAAAAGCTATACAGATCTTCCGACCACCAGTCTTCGATAGAAAAATCCATGGTATGTTCAAACCCGTTCTCATCCTGGTAATACGACCGCAGGCAGCCTTGGATTACAAAGGTTTCATATTTACAGACCTCTCCTTCACGAAGTAAGAACTCACCTGTCTTTAATGACCTTGATTGTAAAAGAGAAATGAAAAATGTAGTTTCTTCAGCAGTTAAAGAAATATGTTTTGAAATATTTGAGATCAGGAGATCAACATTCATACCCATGATACTTTTAAGAAAAA
Organism: Bacteroidota bacterium; assembly: GCA_013289065.1. Lineage (GTDB taxonomy): Bacteria > Bacteroidota > Bacteroidia > Chitinophagales > Chitinophagaceae > Sediminibacterium. The sequence goes on from JABDAP010000086.1 coordinate 1,247, forward strand.
CAAAAATGCGTAACGGCCAGAATGAAGTTACAGTGTTGCTGTTAATTATTTTTACTGTTTGCCTGTTCACGGTTCACTAACTGCAATACTTCACTTAGATCGCCTTTATAAATAAATGTGGTTAAACGCAGGCTCTTTGTTTCTTTTGGTTGTAATGTAACAGCCGGATCTGCGTGCTGGCAGCTTCGTTCAGGATTGGTCCACAAGTTGCCTGTTTCTGCAGTATAGGTTGCAGCTACCCATTTTTTGTTGTGCGATAATGTTGCGATAAACGGCTTATCGGCTTTGCGCGATTTATTGTATCGCGTAATTCCGTCATCATCTTTTTCTATTTTATTAGCAACAACGGGCCAACTGTACGAAACAAGGTAACGGCATGGCAGCCATTTCTGCAGCGGCATGGTTAACCGCCCGGGCGTTTCAGAAGCCAGCAGGTCGAACCCATTGGCATGATGCACAAAAGTTCTTTCTAATAAAGTATCTGAAAAATCTGAAAACAATTTTACACAGGTAACTGCCTGCAGATTCGCGTAAGTAATAGTTGACCTGTTGACAAATTCATACGAATACCTGACCGCATTATCATCGAGTTGTACACGCGCTGTCATTTTAATATTGCCGTTCAATTCTGTTTCATACATCAACGTGTTGCCATCTGTTTTCCATTCCGGTAAAGTTCTTTTATTCGAAGTGCCGTTGGTTACAAGGTATAAATGTTCAACAGTATTGGACTGCTCATTTAACCCCGTTACATGTTCGGGAAACTCAACTTCTATTCCGCGTTCGGAAACCGGTTGGCCGGGTAAAAGTATTTTTAGTAGGGGATAGGTTTTATTGACCACCATCACCCGCGGGCCTGTTGCGGGCTGCGTAAGTATTAAAGCCTGCTGCGCATGAAGGGTTATGATGCAGCAAAGAAAAAAAATCAGTATACAAAAATGCCTGGCCAGTTGCTGATGAATTTTCACCAAAGTAAATGAAAGATTTCAATTGATCAGTTTGGCAACTAAAGGCATAAAAACTAACTACCCGAACGGGGATGCCATTGCAATCCAAGGCCCACTGATTCCCCTGTACTGACCAATCCAAGCGAGAGGTTCTTATTTTTAAATTTAATGCGGTGGATCTCCGGGATCATGATACCCACAAACGCGCCAACTCCCAGCCCCACCATTGCATCAGAAGGAAAATGCCTTAATCCTTTTACCCTGAAATATCCAAGAAGCACCGGCGGAATAGCTGCTGCTGCATAAAGAAGATATTTTTTTCCGCCCAATTCCGGGTGATAATCAGCATACACTTTAGCCATAAAAAAAGTAGCTGCTGCAGTTGAAGCAACATGCCCGCTGTAAAATGAATTGCGGCTGTTGCCATCCACTCTTTCACTCATTGGCGCATCGGCATAATAGGTAATGGGCCTGAACCGGTTTTGAAAAGATGGCCCAAGGAAACTATAGGTATAAATATTCGATACAACGGAGATGGTTTCGAGGTACATCACCAGCATTTTAGACCAGTCTTTCCCGATGTATTTATCAAAGGCAAGCACGGCAGGCAATGTAACAGAAGTTGCCAGCACAATAGTTGCGTCCTTATCATACATATCTGCTTTTGATGGATCCTGGTTCAGTGCCCACCTGTCAAACCCGTTGATCACATTCCTGTTTAATGAACTTAATTCTGCAGCGCTGATCTCCTGTTTGTTTATAATGGGCGGGATGCCAATATAATTGGTTAATCCGCCAACAACCGCAATACCGCCGCTTACCCAGTAATTTACTTTATAAGGATGCCTGGCCGAGTCTGTTCTGCCATACTGCGAATGAAGCAAAGTATTACAAAAAATAACGGGTACTAAAAGAAGAACCAATTTTAAAATACGTGTCTGCATATACCTTGAAATGCAAATGCAATGCCTTGCTCAACCGGCTGCGATTTAAGGCAGGATAGTATTAATGAGGAATTTTATACTCAGTAAAAAAAGCCTTTTTTTATCCATGTGTATTGAATAACAGGCAATCATCAATAATTGAGTGCAAGATCGTGCCAAAAGATTTGTTTAATCTTTTATCATCTGGGTACAACATAACAAGTGATTTTGCCGGTAGCATATAAACCGATACATTACGTAAATGATCAAAAAGCATTTGGTTTTAATAGGGTTAACTACTTCTTTGTTTTTTCTGATAACAGCAATTTCAATTTACCCGGGAGGGACATATCAAGATAAAAATTCTATTGGTTTTGACTGGGCGAAGAATTATATAAGTAACCTGTTTGAAACAAAGGCATTGAACGGAGAGCAAAATTCCTCCAGAATCTGGGCATATGCTGGAATGTTATTCTACTCAATAAGCAGTGCTGTTTTTTTTGTTAACATGTCAAAGAAGATACCTGAAAAAAATGCCGCAAACATCATAAAATACGCAGGCATACTTACTTTGCCTTGCACTTTTTTAATTATAACTCCTATACATGACCTGATGCTTACCATTTCAAGTTTTTTGTTTTGGACATGTATAATTTGTATAACCGTTTTTCTGTTAAAGACGCGGATCCATTTTTTAAAATTCTATAGTATCATGTGCCTGCTTATTTTTTATTATGCAGTATACATACATGCCTCAAATAATTGGGATGTATTGCCTGTCATACAGAAAGTAAATACGATCAGTGCAATACTATTGATCTTAGGGCTCGAGTATTTTACTAAAAAGGAAGATTTCGCTCATATTAAGCCAAGAAAAGAAAAGTATCAGGTAACGAAGCGCTAACACAGGTAAGGCCCTTTCGTTGTGCGCAATGAAAGATCTCCTTTACATTTTTGTAAAGCAGGCTCTGAAGAAGACGAAAACATCAACTCAACTTTGTATATTTATTTATCACTTAAACCCGGTAATTATCATGCGGTTGGTCTTCCTGCTAAAAATATTACTTGCAGCGGGCTGCGTATACTTATCTATTCGTTTAATTAATATCAATACTTCCATTGATACGTCAATTAGTGAACAGCTTACCGCGCTCACTCATCTGAAAAATGATCCTGCGATCGACTCTGCAGAGAACAGAAAAAGATATACCATTCAGCAGATGGAGATCAACAACCGGATCGATAGTTTACGTGCAAAGAGATATCCTGACTGGTACCGGTTCATTGCTATTATCCTGGCAGCGACCGCCGGTTCACTGATCAGGAATATTGGTAAAACATTATTCAGAAAAAAACCGGTTGCGCAACAGTAAATACATCAATCCATCTTTTGTATATTTATTCAGCAACACATGCATGCCTACACGTAATTTATATTTTATATGAACGTACAAACACAGATCAAAGCGTATATTGCCAGTCAGCCTGAACCCAAACGCAGCGATATGCAGGAGTTGCACCGCATCATCCTGCAAATAAAGCCGGCATGTAAATTATGGTTCCTCGATGGGAAAGACAGTAACAATAAAGTTGTTTCCAATCCTAATATAGGATATGGGCATTACTCCATACAATATGCTGATGGAAAAACCAGGGAGTTTTATCAAATCGGTTTGAGTGCAAATACAACCGGGATCTCTGTCTATATCCTTGGTATCAATGATAAGACATACTTAGCCAAAACATACGGAAAAAAAATAGGCAAGGCCAGCGTAACCGGATATTGCATTAAGTTCAAAACGCTGAAAGATATCAACATTGAAATACTTGAAGCGGCAATACGGGATGGGTTTGAAGCGCAGAATACAATACCAAAATGATAACTAACCAAAAGAACATTACTGCAATTTTATTTTGCCTTTTTTTTCTTTCAGGATGCTTTGGATTATTTGATAGCGGCTCTCAACGGATAATTGGAAGGTATGAAGTGTTATGGATCGACCTTCCACAAAATCAAGCCTTAACTAAAGTAGATAAAGAACATTCATCAAGTTCAGCAACTTTAATCGAACCTTATATCTTTGCCGTTGGCCACAATGATTCTTACATTATTGTTAAGCAGCATCCAACGGGTGGGTTTGAAAAGAACTATGAAATTCACACGGATACGACCAACTATTACATTATAGATATAGCTAATGATCGAGATGAAATCTATGGCCCCTTATCACTGCCAAAGTTTGATAGTTTGCGGCTTACATTAAAGATCACCGCTATTCAGTTCGACAAAACATATCTCGACAAATATTAAGCAGGAAACAATTTTTTAACCTTAGCTAAGTATCCACAGCAAAACATCAATTCAACTTTTGTATATTTATTCGGCCCAATTACCCGGGATCGTCAAGCCCATCCAACATAAAAACTTTTTTGATGAACACCTCAAAACTTTTATTGCTTTTCATTTCGCCCGCCTGTTTATTGCTGAGTTCCTGTTCTGAAAAAATCAAAATACCGGCAGATTCAGCAAGCGCTAAGCGGCTCCATGTTTCAGGTGACAAGATCGTAAACCAAAAAGGCGATACGGTAACCCTGCGTGGCTTTGGATTAGGCGGGATGCTGCATATGGAAAACTTTATCGATGGCTATCCCGCCAATGAAGAGGCGATGCGTGAAGGGCTCAGAAAAGTGCTGGGAGAAAAGAAATACAATCTTTACTTCGACAATTTTCTGAAAAACTATTTCACCGATTCCGATGCAGTTTATATTCACAGCCTGGGTTTGAATTTAGTTCGCATACCCATCAATTACCATCTTTTTGAAGATGATATGAACCCCGGTGTTATCAAAGACAGCGCATTCGCTTATCTCGACAGTGTGATAGAGATCTGTGCAAGAAACCAGGTCTATACCATCATCGACCTGCATGCTTTGCCCGGCGCGCAGAATCAACACTGGCATAGTGATAACCCAACGCATGTAGCATCTTTCTGGCTGCATAAAGAATTTCAGGATAGGGCGCTGCACTTATGGGAAGTGATTGCAGCGCGGTATAAAAATAATTCCTGGGTGGCAGGCTACGACCTTATAAACGAACCGGCAGAACCTACGGGCGAAAAACTGTTTCCCTATTATAAAAGGCTGCATGATGCTATACGAAAGATCGATCCCACACACATCCTTTTTTTGGAAGGAGACCGTTATGCCACTGAATTTCAAAAATTCAACGAGATCTGGGATAACGTTGTTTACACCAACCATGATTATGCAACGCCCGGATTCATTTTTGGCGAAGATTACCCCGGCAACACCCGCAACAGGTATTACAACAGGGATACACTGGAAAAAGATTTTCTGGAGAAAAGTGCATTCATGTTTTCACATCATGTTCCGGTATGGGTAGGAGAGTTCGGCCCCGTATATACTGGCAACCCGGTAAAAGATGAAATGCGTTACCAGGTGTTAAAAGACCAACTGGCTTATTACGATAAATACAAAGTAAGCTGGTGCATCTGGCTGTATAAGGATATGGGCCTGCAGGCCATCATGCACCAAAAAGAAAATACGCCGTATATGAAACTGGTCTCGGCATTTCTTTCGCGGAAAGATTCTCTCGGCGCTGATGCATGGGGGTCAACCGATAAAAATATCAGGCAGGTAGTTGCGCCACTGGAAGAAATGTTTACAAAGGCATTCCCGGGTTACGATCCATATCCAAGGGGCCAGCAAAGAGAAATAGGATTGCTGGTAAGGCATATCCTCATCGCAGAAGCATTGGTGCCTGAATATTGTAACCTCTTCAAAGATCTTTCAGAGGAACAGGTAATATCACTGGCGCAATCATTCCATTTTAAAAACTATGTGAAGCGGACAAGGCTTGAAAATATATTGACGGGGAAAGAAAAATAAATGAAGTTCTAATTCCTTAATAAGCGATCAACCAAAACGAATAATCTGAAAATATGGAAGTTCATCACCATCCTGACCTGCATCACGGAAAGAAAAAATGGAAAGAGTATTTCCTTGAATTCTTAATGATCTTTTTGGCAGTTACACTTGGCTTTTTTGCAGAAACGATCAGGGAAAAAATTTCTGAAGGCCACCGTGAGAAAAATTATATAGTGGGGCTGATCAACGATGTACAAAATGATACAGCAGAACTGAACGGGCTGATAAGCAGGAATAATGCAGAGCTGAGGGGAATCGATTCATTAATGAATATATCAAAACATAATTTTACAAATATTCCGGTGCAGGATTCTATATTTTTTTATGCCTTGCAATACACGGTCTCATTGCACCTCTTTGAGTTTAACGACCTGACACTGGTACAATTAAGAAATGCCGGCGGTTATAGCCTTATTAAAACCAGCAAGGTTGCCGACAGCATTGCGCTGTATGAATCAAAAAATAATGATATCAAATTGCAGGAAAGGTTTGTTACCGATTATTACGTACAGACCTGGAACGCTTTTAAACAGATCTTTGATGGCAGCCTTACCAATAAATTCTATCATTCGTATGAGGCAACAAAGAAGATACCTTCTGATATATATGTTTTAATATCTAAAGAGGAAGAAAGAATAGATCTATTGTACAATAATTACTGGACATACGGCCTTGTTCTTAAAGGTTATGCCAACCTGTTAAAAGAACATCTCGGTTATCTAAAAAGCTTTTTGATCTTTTTGAAACGAAATTATGATATCGAATAAGATCATTCATGCAACACATTACTGCAAGGATGCATTACAGAAAGGAATAGAGAAGTTATTGATGCGGGCTGATCAATAGATCGGCTGCCGGAATTTCCCATTGATAAGATGTATCGAATTGCCATTGCCATCGTAGAGTTTGCAATCGAAATTTGCAGTGATCATAGCGAGGTTGGCCCAGGTTGGCCCAAAAGGATACTCAACTTTGGTAATAGTAAAATAACTTCCCGCCTGGTCGGCTGAACCATTGAAACTCGTCCATAGCGTACCTGCCGCATCGTTCCATGCGAGGGTAATACCGTCTGTAAGCAAATGAAGTTTGGTTGATTTATTATTGGCATCAATAACAGTAGTGTCATTTCCTTTTGATGCGTACGTATAATTTCCAACCGTAAAAAACGAATTGATAAAACCTGGTGTTGGCAATGCCGTGCCAACAAGGCCTTCAAGTGTGGCAGCGTTGCCTTTTGTAAAAATAAAAGCCGATTGGGAAAGCAAAGCGGTCTTTGTAAATATTGCCCCGATCCTGTTATGATGATAAATGGATGAATCGCCTGTGGGCCCTAAAGCCCCCGGCCAATATGAACCCCATGTTGAACCTGCCGAAACATTCTGCACCCCAAGCGTTCTTGTACTGCCTATGGTAAAATCAATATAAATGCTTGAATCGGTTAATACAACTACAGGATCTACAACTACTGGTGGAGTAACCGAATTTTTTTGGCAGGAAATGAATGTGGCCATAAAAATGGCAATCAACATCACATGTACTGCTCCGGAATATTTGTTTCGCATACTGTTCCTTTTAAATGTATACTGCAGCGATAGGGTACATGAAGTTACGGATGATCCGGAGTAGTGTCAAAAATATTGAAGTGATCCGATTTTTCCGCATGCTATTATTCCGTCCGCAAACTCATCACCGGATTGGCTATTGCCGCTTTGATAGATTGAAAGCTTACCGTTACCAACGCCACTGCAGCAATTACAAAAAAAGGAAGCAGGAAAAATGTCCACTGCATGTCGATCCGGAAAGCATAATTTTTAAGCCATGCATACATGCTTAACCATGCAAGCGGTACTGTAATAAAAAACGCCACAAGCAACAGCACAACAAATTCTTTATACAGGAGTTTAAGGATCCCGGTTACCGAAGCGCCCAGTACTTTCCGTATGCCGATCTCTTTTGTGCGCTGAACCGTTGTGAACGAAGCCAACCCAAAAAGCCCTAAACACGATACCAATATTGCAAGGCCTGTAAAAAGCCCGAATACTTTTCCAAAACGCTGATCGGCTTTGTAC
>JABDAP010000086.1:9143-9237 GCA_013289065.1 Bacteroidota bacterium
GATCATGCTTGTGTCTGTTCCGGGTTTTGTTTTGATCGATAAATATCCGCTCACATTTTTAATATTTCGGATGATCAGTGGCTCAAATGTTTCA
>JABDAP010000087.1:0-844 GCA_013289065.1 Bacteroidota bacterium
TCATTCAATCTCCTTAGAAACAACAGAAGGGTCTTATATGGATGTTGACCTTTCGCCTGACGGCAAAGAGATCGTTTTTACGGTGTTGGGAGAGATCTTTCAAATGCCGGCAGGAGGAGGAACCCCGGTGCAGATTACACGCGGGTTAGCTATAAATTCCCACCCGGTGTGGTCACCGGATGGCAAAGAGATAGCTTATTTGAGCGACATATCCGGTGGTATGAGAGTTAACGTGATGCATCGGGACGGCACAGGTCAACGAATACTCGATGCCAGTGGCTCGCAGATACAACGTTACTATGATATAAAACCTGCTCCTATACCAGTATGGCTGACTGATGAAACAGGCTTGGTTATAAAGGATCACCTGATAAGTTTAACGAGTGGCATTAACGTCTTACCAAAAGACGTGAGAAACATTTTCGACATTTCCCGAGATGGACGCATGTATTATCAAGAGGACCACGTTACTACTAATTTTATTAAATGCTATGATCGTTTGACCGGCGAGACCAGAAAATTTTCTGACCTCCCTGCACATGCTTATCATCCACGGATATCCCCCGACGGGAAATGGCTCATTTATATTAAGTATATTAAGAACCCATCGGTCAAAAACAGCCTCGTCGCCAGGAACCTTTCAACTGGAAATGAAAAGATATTGGTTGATCAATTAGAACCTGATTCTCGCACTATTAAAGAGCATTACGCCTTTTCTTCTGACTCGAAATATCTATTGATCGGCTATAATGGCAAGATCCATAAGCTTATTCTTGATCATCTGTATTATTTTAATTGAGGCTTATTTGAAGCGTTTATTATCTTATCAATATCTGGGGATTTC
>JABDAP010000087.1:854-9084 GCA_013289065.1 Bacteroidota bacterium
CCATAAGCTTATTTTGGAAACCGGAAATGACAGCATTATACCTTTCAAAGCGTTGTTGAATATTGATTGCGCCAACTTCAATTATCATACTTACAAAGTATCGCTTGATCCACTAAAAGTCCGTTATACCCGCTCGGCCAATGAAAGTCCTGACGGTAAAAAAATAGTTTTTTCTGCTCTAAATAAAGTTTATATCATGGATTTGCCAAATGGCAAACCACGACTGCTGGTGAATCAGCCTTTTGATCAGTTGCAGCCGGCGTTTTCGCCGGACGGCAAAAGGATCGCTTATGTGACTAAATGCGATACTATCGGAGGCGCTGTATGGCAAATTCAAACATCGGGGGATAATCCTGAACAGTTGACTACTGATCAAAGTGCAGCAATCTATATAAATCCCACCTGGTCACCAGATGGAAACCAGCTCGCTTTTTTAAGGGATTCCATTCATATATCTGAAGCAGCAGGTATATCAGAATTCCAAACTCCTGTGGGGAGTTTGGAATTGCTGGATATCCAGAGCAGGACTATAAGCAAAGTCGCAGACAGCGTTCCGATGACTAATAGCCTTTCATTTTCCGCCGACGATAAACAAATGATCTATATACCTGCCCGAGACGAATTGCTACAGAATGGCAATGGGGAGGCAACACAACAAGTGAGTTTAGCTTCGGTTAACGTTCAAGACAAAAGCAAACATGTCTTCGCAATTCGCCCCAAAAAGGCGGCTGACCCCTTAATTGACCCAGATGAAATTAGTGGCTTCTGGCAGATATCCCTATCGCCGGATAGAAGATATATTGTTTATGAGATAAACGAAGATCTATACTTATCCCCGGTGACTTTGCCTGCCGATACGATTCTGATCAATTCAATCAAAGGTGTTCAACCTATTATACGCTTCGCCGTAGGCGGCCTTGACCCTAAATGGAACCTGGACGGCAGCCTGCTCAGTTGGTCCTATGCGAATAAATTCTATCGGATCAACCCGGATGAGATAATCCGGTCTGCGATGACGCAAAAAGATACAGCAAGGGATAACAAGGATGAGCAGCTTATCAAGGTCCATATTCAGCCGGAGATTGTACAGATCGACCTTGAAGCGCCACGAGCCTATGCTAAAGGAACGATTGCGTTAACCAATATCAGAATTATCTCTATGAAAGGGGATGAAGTGATCGAAAAGGGAACCGTGATCATTGGTGAAGGGCGGTTCCAGGCTGTAGGAGAAACCTCAAAATTAAAAATTCCTAAGGGCACAAAGGTAATTGATCTAAGGGGTGAGACCATTATACCGGGCATCATTGATATTCATGATCACGTTAATACACGCGAGGTACTAACTGGTCAGCAATATTGGCAGTACCTGTCTAACCTTGCGTATGGTGTAACCACTGCTCGTGATCCTTCCTCCAACTTTGATTCGTTCGGGGACGCAGAATGCATAGAAACCGGGCAGATGACTGGGCCTCGCCTATTTACAGTTGGCGTAGCTGTCAACTTTAAACTCAGAAGCTATGAAGAAGCACTTGCAACGGTTCAAAAACGGGCCGAACTCGGTGCCACTTATATTAAACAATATCAGCAGGAAACAAGACAACAAAGGCACTGGCTAGCTGAGGCCTCGCAGCATTATGGCCTTAATATGACCAATGAAGGCGGTTTTGATTTCTCCGAAGACATAGCCATGATCAAAGACGGCTCGACGGGTATAGAACATACACCTATCTGGGGCGATGCATATGAAGATATTGTCAAACTATGGTCACTATCTGGCACCTGGCATACGCCTACTTTGGCTGTTGCCAGGATAAACGGAAGGACGGGTGGCGGTTTAGATTATTACCGGTACCAGTTTAAGCTGCATCCTGATTACAAGGTATTTCGATTCAAACCCGAGAGCGAATACCAAATGTTCAGTCATTCACCTGCTCCCCGAGATACTGTTCCTGCGAATTTCTTATATACTTCCTCGGTTGCAGCGCGGATCTTTCATGCCGGCGACCATGTCGCACTGGGTGGTCATGGTAATAATCCTGGCATTGGTTCTCATTGGGAACTTTGGGCACTGCAGATCGGAGGATTAACGAACATGGAAGCTTTACGGGAGGCCACTATTGAAGGAGCCAAAGCTCTTGGTATGCAGCAGGATCTTGGCTCGATCGAGCCAGGTAAACTCGCCGATCTAATCATTCTGGATAAAAATCCACTAGAGGATATTCATAATTCAAACTCGATCCGCTATGTAATGAAGAATGGGATCATGTATGATGGAAACACATTGGATGAGATATGGCCGGAAAAAAAGAAACTGCCTGAATGGAGATTTAAGGGATCGAAATCCCCAGATATTGATAAGATAATAAACGCTTCAAATAAGCCTCAATTAAAATAATACAGATGATCAAGAATAAAATTAAAATTGGAAGGATTTTTTTTATGATGGTGTGGCTAATCATTTCAACTAAATCGGTATTGCATTCCCAGGATTCTACTTTATTCAGGGAGTACCAATCTATTCAAAATAATTATGAAAATATGCCTCTGTTGTTAGATAAAGCCTTAAAGGCAGGTGATAAAGAGCTAGCCAAAACTATCATTGGAGATTACCTGCACAACTACCTCGACAAACTCAGTCTTGATGAATTTGCAACAAAAGAGCATATCGAATTTTTAGGAAAATTCGCAGGAGATATAGTTAGCTCGATGGATCAGGTCTTTCAATGGTTTTATAAGCACGGAGATAAAATAGATTCCGTAATGCACAATGATGACTGTGCTAAGCATATACTGGTCAATTTTATTATTCGCAAAGAGGAGATCATTCCAAAAGTTAAAGCGGCAGAGCAAAACGGTAGCGAGCCCGACTGGGCACAGATCAGCCGAACGATTCAAAATAAGTATGGGAAAAATTATATAAACTACAATATGGTATCGAGCAAAATGAATTGGTACTTTAATAAAAAGAACTACCCCCAGTATGTGCACAACCTTACGGCACTGATGGGACTTAGCGATGTACAAAAATCAGATAATTGGCAATCACTGAATCAAGCAGCCTGGAGTCTATTTATGTACAGCCAGCAAAAGGATGAACTCGAGAAAGCGCTTACCTGGATCGAGAGGGCATTGCAAATCAAACCTGAAGACTATAGGTTGATAGATACGAAAGCCAACTTGTTGTATAAGCTTGGAAAAAAAGAAGAAGCAATAACCTTCGAACAAAAAGCCGCATCTATGTCAAAGGAGAAAGGAATCCAGGCGACTCTGGCAAAGATGCAAAAGGATGAACAGACCTGGGAAAATTATTGACCTTGAATAGTTTTACTGTCACCCCTTATCTGCAACTTTTAAAACGTCTTTATTATTATATTTTAATAAAGAATAAAATGAAAAAACTATTCACAACGGCGCTCTATTTATTATTTGCGTTTGCCATTCATGCGCAGATAAAAGTCGCCTGCATCGGCAATAGTATTACCGTCGCAGGTTACCCGCAGATACTTGGTGATATCCTTGGCAGTAAATGGGAAGTAAAGAATTTCGGAGTCGGCGGAACAACCATGCTTCGCAATGGTGATAATCCTTATAATAAAACAGTAACCTATGCACAGGCAAAGGAATTCAATCCTGCTGTAGTGGTTATTAAATTAGGAACCAACGATTCCAAACAACAGAACTGGAAGTATAAAAACGAATACACAGCCGATTACAATAAAATGATCAGTGAGTTGAGAGCATTACCATCGCATCCGTTCATTATCGTTTGTTACCCCGTGCCTGCATATAGTCATGGCTGGGGCATTAATGACAGCGTGTTGCGTAATGAAACCATACCGATGATAGATGAAGTTGCCAAAACAAACGGAGTCAGGAAGATTGATCTGTATAAAGCACTAAGCCATCATAAAGAATGGTTCCCCGACGGCATTCATCCTGGTAAAGAAGGATCAACAGAAATTGCAAGGGTGATTGCGAAGAAGTTAAAGAAGTGGAAGAGAAAAATTGAGAAAAGGTGAACGTACTAAACATCTGCATATACATGTAAAGCATGAAACTTTATCTGCCATTATCCGAATAGTTTTTACTGCTACCCCTTATACACAACTTTTATAGCGTCTTTAATAATCATGGGGTGTTTAATCACCAGGGGATCCTATTTTCTTTTTTAATTGTTAACCTACGCTGCTTAAAAGTTATTCATGAAGGCAAAAAAAATACTGTTCCTCATAAGTATGTGTTTTCTCTTTACCACTATTATACTACCTGCACAAAGCCGTGTAACGGATCTTGCCTGCGAACATTTGACAGATCCTTTAGGTATTGATGCTTCATATCCCCGCCTTTCATGGAAAATGAATAAAGAAAAAAAAGGCGCAAGGCAAATAGCCTGGCAGATTTTTGTTGACAGTGATTCAATGAAAATAGTCAAAGGAGCTGCCACTACCTGGAACACCGGTAAGACCAGCAGTGATAAGCAATTGATTGTATATGCAGGAAGATCCCTTCAACCATTTACTAAATATTACTGGGCAGTTAAAGTTTGGGATGAAGAAGGCAAAGCGATTATATCTAAGGTATCAACTTTTGAAACCGGTATGATGCAAATGAAAAACTGGAAAGGACAATGGATCAAAGACAGCCGCTATGTGAACCTGAAGCCTGCACCCTTATTCAGAAAAGCGTTCAGCATAGATAAAAAAATAGTATCCGCCAGGGCATATATTGCTGTTGCGGGTTTATATGAATTATATATTAACGGGAATCGAATCGGCAATCATTTTCTTGACCCGATGTTTACGCGCTTTGACCGGCGGACACTTTATGTGACCTATGATGTGACCAATGAATTAAAGACGGGGAATAATGCAGTTGGTGTGCTGTTGGGCAATGGCTGGTATAATCATCAATCTGAATCGGAATGGTTCATTGATAAGGCGCCATGGAGAAGCAGGCCGATATTCTGCCTCGATATCAGGATCAGTTTCAGCGATGGTTCGATACAGACTATTTCAACAGGCGATGGTTGGAAAACAACACCGGGCCCGCTGCTGTTCAATAGTATTTACAGCGGAGAACAATATGATGCAAGAAAAGAGGAGCCACATTGGAACGAGCCCGCATTTGATGATAAGAAATGGTCGACCGTGGCCTACAGGGGGGCGCCCTCACAACAAATCGTTGCACAGTCAATGAACCCGATTACCGGTGCTGAAAAAATTTTGCCCGTCTCCATGAATAAAATCAATGATACGGATTATGTGTTTGATTTGGGAAGGAATATTGCAGGGATCAGCGTATTGAAAATTAATGGTGCAGCAGGAACTGTTATTAAAGCAAAGCACGGGGAGCGACTTTATTCCAACGGGAAAGTGGATGTTTCCAATATCGATATTTTTTTTACTCCTGCAGATTCAACCGACCTGTTTGCAACAGATACTTATATCCTGAAAGGAGATGGAAACAATGAAACGGTTCAGGCAAGGTTCGCTTATTATGGCTTTCAATATGTAGAGGTTACCAGCAGTAAACCTATCAACCTTACAAAGGAAAGCCTTACCGGAATTTTTATGCATAGTGATGTACCCAAAACGGGTGGCCTCAATTCTTCCAACCCCACGCTCAATAAACTATGGGCGGCCGCCAATAATTCTTATCTGTCTAATCTCATGGGTTACCCGACTGATTGCCCGCAAAGAGAAAAGAACGGCTGGACGGGAGATGTGCATCTTGCTGTTGAAACGGGCCTCTATAATTTTGATGGCATTACGGTTTACGAAAAATGGCTGGCTGACCTGCGTGATGAGCAAAATCCAAACGGGATGCTTCCCGGGATCGTTCCTTCACCAGGCTGGGGGTATGTAAATTATAATAATCCCGACTGGATCAGTGTACTGGCGATTCTTCCCTGGAATATTTACCTCTTTGATGGTGACAGCAAACCGCTGTTGGATTGCTATGCAGCTATCAAACGGTATGTGGATCATGTAGATGAAACCTATCCATCGGGTTTGGTCCCGGTTGGCTTAGGTGACAGGGAAGCTATTCATTCTAAAGCAGCCGTGGAACTGACATCTACTGTTTATTTCTATGAAGATGCGCTCATACTGGCCAATGCAGCAAAGCTATTTAAACAACAGGCGGATTATGAAAAGTACAGCGCACTTGCGGTCAAAATAAAATCTGCCTTCAATCAAAAATTTTATCACAAAAACATTTGGTCGTATGGAAGCGGTTATCAAACGGAATTAAGTGCAGCACTTTATTGGGGGCTGGTTCCCGATGAAGATAAAGCAAGGGTTGCTGCGACACTCGCCGAAAGTGTCAGTAAAGATAGTGTTCACCTGGATATAGGTGTACTCGGAAATAAAACAATTTTAAATGCTTTGAGTGAAAACGGTTATGCAGAACTAGCCTATCAGTTAATATCAAAAGAAACCTATCCATCATGGGGTTACTGGATGGTTAAGGGCATGACCACTTTGCCCGAGAACTGGAACATGCAATCTTCCATGAACCATATTTTTTTAGGCGAGATCAGTGCATGGATGTATAAGGCACTTGGCGGAATCAAGCCTGATCCTGCTTTCCCGGGGTTTAAAAATATTTTGCTGCATCCCTATTTCGTAAGCGGGCTGGATCATTTCAGTGCAGAACATGAAAGCCCTTATGGAACCATTCACTCTTCCTGGAAAAGAGAAGGAGATAAAATTATGTACACAGTTACTGTTCCTGCTAACGCAACGGCAACAATTACACTTGACATAAAAAATAATCAAAGTTTGTATAAGGATGGAACCAGGCAAACTGTAAGAAATGAAACCTATCACTCAACTATCATGTCAGGAACTTATCAATTTGAAATAAAGTAAGGAATATGATAAGTGAAGAACTGAATGATTTACATGAAGAGCAATTAAAAGAACTGCTGCTAAAAGTTGTTTTGGCTCATCCTGAAACGAAACAAACTATTGCCCGGGAGTTGAAGAAGGATATTCAAAAAGAAAAGTGGCTGGAGCTGCATAACTGGATGGAGACAGAATAAGCCTTCGCTTAAGACAATGCCCCGCTAAATTTTGCCGGCCACCCCTTACCAGCTTCTTTGTTCGCGTCTTTATGGTTGAGAGAACAACATTCTCAAATCAAATACTCAAATATCATGAAAATTACCATTGCTATTTTTTGTTGCCTGTTAGCAGGGACTGCGTTATCACAAAGTAATAATGCACAGAATAAAAAAACACTTGACAGCCTGGATAAAATTGTTATAGCAGAGATCATCACACCTGCGGAGGCGGCTGCAAAAGATAACGGGCAGGATCCGAATTGGGCCGACCTGACAAAAAAAATTACAGATAAATATTCTGCTGTGCAGGCTGACCGCGTGGTGACCAAGGCGCAGATCTATTTATATTATGGCAGGAACTGGCCACTGTTCTCTACCGCCATTGTTCATTACACAGAAAAGTTTGAAGACAAGGATGATCTCAAATTAATGAACACAAATGCAAAATTTATTTTACAGCGCAGCAACAGCGCAGAAGAATTGCGGATCGCTTCCGGCTGGATCAAACATGCAGTGGATAAAGAGCCGGCAAATACAGCTTACCAGGAAACCTATAACGCAATACAGGAAAAATTAAAGACATTATAGATCATGTGTAAAAAGATTGTTCTTGTTTTTTTCTTATGGTGTTTTCTGCTGCCCGTCTTTTCGCAGGATATATATACTGTCAGCACAAAAAATATAAAAGCAAAAATCCCCTCAACTTTATGGGGGCTTTTTTTTGAAGATATCAACCGCGGTGCAGACGGTGGCCTGTACGGCGAGATGGTGGAGAACCGGAGTTTTGATTTCCCCAAACCCATGACCGCATGGGATGAATGGCCGTCGCAGCGTTTGCGTGACGGCATTTTTGTGGTGACCAATCAAATTACATCGAATGATGTGAACCCAAAATATTTATCAGTTAACCTGCAGCCGACAGATACGGTTGGGTTGATCAATACTGGATTTGATGAGGGCATGGCGTTTACAAAAGACCTGCCTTACTCTTTGACTTTGCGATACAGGCAAACAATGCCTGGTGTTCACATTCGTGCCATCTTATTAAACGCGATGAACAGATCGCTTGCCGAAGTATCTATAACACCATCGAACAAAAATGGCTGGCAGGAACAACAGATCCATCTTGTTTCCAAGGATAATGCTGCAAAAGGAAAACTGCTG
>JABDAP010000088.1 GCA_013289065.1 Bacteroidota bacterium
CGCTGGGTTTATAATTATCATGCACATCTACTATGAATCCATAGTCCTGCGCTTTTTTGATGGCTGTCATTAACCAACGGATGCCATCCTGTGTCAGGCCATTTACAAAACCAAATTTCAACCCTTTGATCCCCCAGCTTTTGTATAAAGTAAAAGAGCTGTCCATACTATATTTCCGAAGTCCAACATAATTTACGTAAAGAATGAGGCCGATGTTTTTTGATCTTCCATAACCGGTTACTTTATTCATATCGATCGTTGATACTACATTACGGGGATTGGAGCTCTGATCAAATTCTGCAGAATATCCTTTGCCATACCAGCCAGCATCGAACATAATGTATTGAAAATTCATTTTCGAAGCGAAGTTGATACAATCAACAGCGCCTTGCGTGGTTAATGTCATATCACGGATCAGTTTGCCGGGTTTGATCCATGAATAATCTTTTGCAGGAGCGGGGTCATTCAGTTTATACAACAGGTCGCTGTTCTTGCATAACCCGATAGCTGTTGAAGAGATACTCAGTGTGCGCCAGGGTGTATGAAAATCGCCATGTATATCAACCGTATCTTTTCCAAATTTTACTGCAAGGCTGTTGGTGATATCTCCCCTGCCGATCATTGTTTTTGTATAACTGTCGTTGTTAGCTTCATTTACACTGATAAATAAATCCGGGGACACAAGCACCGCAGGAAAATCGGAATAATTATTCAGTTCATTAACCGGTGTCGGCGAAAAAACAGATTCGTTGTTATGCCTGTAAACAGTATATGGGCGGTTAAAATAAAAAGCAGTTGTTTCCTTTATAATGCGTGACGGGCTTAGCGCTTTTTGCGAAGGAAGCAAATACCTGAATGCAAGGTTATCATTAAACACCCTCACTTCTATATTGAAATGAATTTCATCCTGTTCAAGATCCACCATCAGTGCATGGTAATTATTCCGGATAGTGGCATTCTCGCCAAAAAGCCATTTAAATGTCTCATCAGTGTTGCTTTTCTTTATTTTACTGATCCGTGTTTTGGCAGATGAAATGGTACGGTTCGTCAATACCAATCCCATGGGCGACCAGTTGATGATCGCCTGTTCTTTATATTTTACCCGGTATTCAATGCCATTATCAGCATTGATCCGCATGTAAAAAGATAATTGTTTATCAGGTGATGACTGGCTGATCCCCGCAGGTTGTGCCTGCGCAACTAACTGGCAACCAAAAAGGATGCAGCTTATAATGAAACCGATACGGGTAATATTTCTCATATGCAGGGGCTTAAAATCAGTAAAAAATAAACAAAATGCAGCAGATACAATACTGACAGTGTCTATTCTTTACGAAAACGTTTTCACAGTTTTTCGTAAAGCCCGTATCTTAGGTCGCTTGCTGCCACAAACAACCGTTATTATTCAATCGGTCAACTATTTTTATGAGCAGTATCAATTTAAAAAGGTTATCTGAAGAACTTGGGTTATCTATTTCGTCGGTTTCGAAAGCGTTGCGTGACAGCTACGAGATCAGCGCCGAAACAAAAAAGCGGGTGCTGGCCATGGCTGAAAAACTGAATTACCAGCCCAACCCTTTTGCCAGCAGCTTACGGAGAAAGAAAAGTATTACCATCGCGGTTGTGATCCCCGAAATCGCCAATAATTTTTTCGCGCTTGCGATCGATGGCATACAGCTGGTGGCGCAGCAGAAAGGTTATCATGTGCTCACCTATTTAACACATGAAAGTTTTAAGAACGAAGAATCCACGATCAAGCATTTACAGGGCGGGCGAGTGGATGGCGTGCTAATCTCTCTTTGCCGCGATACAGAAAATATCAAACACCTTTCCTCTTTACATGAAACAGGGATACCGCTTGTTTTTTTTGACAGGATCCCGGAGAATATGGAATGCCCGACCGTTACAACCGACGACTATGAAAGCGGGTTTAATGCAACGGAACATTTGATCAAAGCAGGTTGTAAGAAGATCGCGTGTTTATCGTTGTCGAGTTTTTTATCGATCACGCATAAAAGGATGGAAGGGTATGTGGATGCATTAAAGAAACACAAACTGAAAGTTGATCCGAAACTGATGATCGAATGCACGAATAATAATGCAACCAACCTGGAGCTGATCAAAAAATTACTGACCAGAAAAGACCGTCCGGACGGTATTTTTGCAACCGTTGAAAAGCTTGCTATATCTACGTATTATGTCTGCAACGATATCAAGTTAAAAATTCCGCAACAGTTAAAGATCATCAGTTTTTCCAATCTCAGAACAGCTTCATTGCTTGCTCCTTCTTTGTCTACCATTACACAACCGGCATTTGAGATCGGAAAAGAATCTGCTTCTTTATTGTTCCGGATGATAGAAAAGAAAACTTTCGGCAACCGGATAGACAGGATCGTTTTGAAGAGCAGTTTGATTGAAAGAAACAGTTCGAAATGACGCTTAACGCTTAATGCAAAACGCAGAACGCTTTTATTTTCCATCAAGTTATACATTTACTTTTATTGATGGATCATGCGTTAAGCGTTATGCGTTGCGCGTTAAGTTTTCTTACAGCCATATCAGCGGATGCCGGATCGGCAGGTTCCTTATAACTTCTTCTACAGTTGGTTGATGGTCTAAATTCTTCCATGTTTCGAACCAGTTCTTTTCATTGTATGCGTTGGCGCCGAAGAACAGAAAGGGTTGCGCAACGGGCCAATCGTTCCAGTACATGACATCCGGCGGAAATGCCCATTTATTTTTATCGGCGATAAAAGGATACAGGTATTTGATTCCCTTTTTGATAGACTTGCCATCGGCCGTTTCAAAGTTCCAGAGATTGGAGTTTGGTGTTGACAAGATCTGGCACATCATTACCATTGCATCGAGATTGAAAATGGAATAGCCGTAAGGCTTGGTACGAGCGGTTTCCAGCGGAAAGCTTCCATCCGTTCCCATTTGGTTTGGTAACAAAACAGTTTCATATCGCACACGTAATGAATCGAGCATCGGCTGATCGTTACAAAGTTTTGCAAAGCTTGCCACCTGCATGGCCCAGCAGGTGCTGTGATTATTTTTGGTGTTCTTTTCATCCAACCCCATCTTGGTTGTATTCAGCCACAAAATGTATTTACTGAACCATTGCTTAATTCCATCTGCTGTTGCTTTGTCAAATGCAGCAGAATTTTCCATCACAATAACACCCTGCGCTACTTCCATCAAATGAATGGTATCGATGATGCCGTAGTTGCGGCCGGTGAATAATCCTTTCACCGCCTGCGAATATTGCAGGTTGGGGTTCATCAATGTCATCGGATCAATGAACCATGCTTTGAGATGTGTCACTGCTTGTTTTACATATTTTTCATCACCGGTTATTTTATAAGCAGAAGCGAGTGCGCCAATGATCTTACTGAAACGGATCATCGCTTTTCTGTGCGCCAGAAAGTTATCAGGGTTAGTGAGCCCGTCCCTGTTGATGTACGGGCCCTCAGGGTTTTTCGGGTCGGGCCAGAAATAATCTGCTTCAGAAAAAAAATCATGTTTGCCTCCTGCGCTTCGCGGAGAAGTTTCGGCAGTAATGGTTACGGGTTGCTGCAGCATAGCCCAATCTGCTTCTGAAAGTATCTGTTGTTTTAATAACGACTGAGCTTCTTTTTGAATTGATGCAGTATTGGTAACCGTTAATTTTTTATTAGCACAAGCTATTCCGGCAAGAACAATTAAAACAATACAAACACATTTATACATTGATCTTTTCATCGGAAAGATTTTATCAGTTTTGTTTTTCAAATATGATATTGCGCAGATCGAAGCCGGCTGTATCAAATAAAATTCTATAGGTATTCATTCCTTTTTTAAATGAAATGCTTTTATCGTAAGTAACCGTTTGCCAGTTTTGCATTTCATTCGTGAATGGTATTGAGAGTGATAATACCGGAACAGTGTTATTCAACAATGCTATTTGGCCACCTGTTTTATTTGGTTTAACCGTAAAAGAAATTTTATACATACCGGTTTCTGCAACATTGACCGAATATTGCAGCCACTCGCCATCTTCAATATTAAAAACATAATACCCATCTGTATCTTTCTGAATATCCACGCCATCATTCCTGTATTGGCCGCCGCGGTTGCCTACTGTATTAACGCCGGGTGTATATTGGTAACGTGCGGTGTCTTTATCATAATAGGCAACACGCTGGCTTCCCATATCAAAATCAACAGCATCAATGGTTGCAGCCTGTTTAATCACGAGTGTTTTGAAAGGCTTTGTTCCAGTTGTGTGTACCTGCCTGAACATAGCATCTGTAACATCTTTATGATAAATATTATTTTTGATCGAAATATTGGCAAGCAGTTCCTGTAAAATTTTCCATGCTTCATCTTCCGTTGGCTTTGGGCCTTTACCGGAAAAATAATCAAGCAGTTTCTGATAATCTTTGGGCTGTTTTATTTCCAGCGGATTATTGATGTTCATTTTTTTACTCTGCCACCATGCCCACCCGATATCATTTTTTTCGGCAAGGCCAATGGCTTCTGTGAACCATGTATTTGAATTCTCGCCCGATTCGCCCATCCATAAAGGGATATTATATTTCTCCCGCAGATCAAGGAACCTGCTGATCGAGCCGGTAGTATTAAAGTTGCCGTACTTGTGAAAACTCATCACAAGATTATTATCCCATGTGGGATCGATACCACTGTAATTATTTCCAAACCCGTTCCCTTCAATGATGATGATGTGATGCTGATCTACTTCACGGATGGCTTTGGTGATATCCATCATCAGCTGCTGTAACGGCGCATTTGTTTTTTCTGCAGTGCCCCGTGTATCTTTCGGATCTTCAAAGCCCCAATTGGGTTCATTGATGATATCATAACCGCCGATGTATTCTTCATTCGCATAACGTGCAGCGAGTTTTTTCCAGAGCCCGATCATTTTATTTTTATTGGCTTCACTCTGCCATAACGAAGGTTTTGCGGGATCGCGATCAGAGATTGGCAGGTCATTTCCCTGTCCGCCGGGCGTTGCATGCAGGTCGAGGATGAGATAGATCTTATTTTGTTTGCACCATTTCAGTAAATTGTCTGTCATGATGAATCCTTTTTCGAGCCATGTATTTTGCCCGGCCACAGGTTCTTCCTCAACAGGCAGCGTATATAAATTGTAGTGCATCGGAAGGCGGATGGAATTAAATCCCCATGCAGCCAAAGAATCCACATCGGTTTTGGTTGTATGGTTCAGCAGCCATTGATCATAAAACTGTTTTGTTTTTTCCTGCCCAACCACATCCTGTATCTTTTCTTTGATATGGTACTGCTGGCCAAGATTGCTGAGTTTGAACATATATCCTTCCTGTAACATCCATCCGCCTATACCCATTCCGCGAAGAATAAATTTTTCGCCTTTACCATTTACAATGATCTTTCCATTCGTTTTTAAGAAGCCTTGTGCGTTTACTCTTTGATCGTTTGACAAACAAGACAACAAAAAGAAAATACAAACAGGTAAACTGACATATTTTTTAACTGCGTACATACATTTTATTTTACAATTACCACACATAAGTAGCCACAGCGCCGGGCTCTAGTGAAGCAATAAATATTTTATCCTTTAGTAAAACATCAAACGTTCTTGATTCTTTTGTATTGTTTAAAACGATCAGCACAATTTTACCATCTTTTGTTTTAAAAACTGTATTGGGCAGGTCATCTGAAATGGTTGAGCCAATTCTAACCGAACCGGGCCTTGCAAATTTTGCTGCATGCGCAATAATATAATACGCTGGGTTTCGTGTGACGGAATCTTTATCGATCGTTACCGCACCCAAACACCTGTCGCATCCTCCACGATCCGTATGGGGCTTATATTGCGGGTCTGAAGCCAGGTTCCATTCGATCACCGTTTTACTCCAGTTTCGCGTAGCGCCGATGATCAGCTGTTGTATATGATGCGGAATATCTTTTGCAAAATTGCCGGGCGCGCCAACCCACTGTTCCGTAAAATATAAATTTTTGTCAGGATGTGCATCATGCACTTTTGATAAAGCTTCTATCTTTCCGCCATATAAATGAAATGCAGATCCATCAATATATTTTTTTGCATCGGCATCATCTAAAATAGAAATGGGATATTCAGGCTTATCTGCATTATGATCGTAGATAATGATCTTTGTATCGATATGCGCCGCTTTAAATGCAGGGCCAAGATGGTTCTTTACAAAATCCGCCTGGTCGGGTGCAAACATCTGCAGGCTTGGATTGTTTCCCGGGTGTAAAGGTTCATTCTGCACAGTGATGGCATCTATCCGGATTCCCTGTTTACGCATTGCCTGGATATACTTCACAAAATATTTTGCATAAGCAGGGTAAAATTCTTTCAGCAGGCTGCCTCCTCGTGTATCATGGTTGGCCTTCATCCAAACGGGCGGCGACCATGGCGAGCCCATTATTTTTATGGCAGGATCGATCTTCAGGATCTCTTTTAAAACCGGTATCACATCATTTTTATCCGGGCCCAGGTCAAAATGAACCAGCGATGTATCTGTTTGCCCTTCGGGAAGATCATCATACGAAAACACTTTTTCATTCAGGTCGGAAGCGCCAATGCTTACACGGAGATAACTGGCGCCGATATTATTTTTATCTGTTGCAAACAATTCTTTTATCAGTGCAGAGCGGGCGGCTGTGCTCATTTGCATCATATTCATTGCACTTCCGCCGGTAAGTGCAAATCCAAATCCATCTATTGATTGGCAGGTTTGTTTATCATCGATACTGATCGTTGCGGTTTTATTTTTATCAATTTTTGTAAATGGCAGAGGAGTTTGTTGTTTGAAGAAAATTGAATGAGCCGGGTCAGTGAGCCATACACTCACTGCTTTTTTCTGTTGTGCATTGACAAATGTTGTGATCAATACAAAAAAGAAAACAAGATATCTTTTTTTACACACCATCTTTTTTTGGTTAATGATTTATGCCCAGCTGAATGCATCTTTTGATGGAACATGCGTTACCGTTACTCCCTCCAATTGCGGCTGCAACCATTTCGCCAGCCATTCGAGGCCGGGTTCTTCACTGACAATATGCCCCAATACGATCAAAGAAGTTTTTGCACCGGATGACTGCAGGTCGCGGAAATATTCGCTTGTTTCCCATTCGTCCAATTCGCCGATCATTAACAGGTCGGGCTTTTCCTGGGCAACAGAACCGATCTGTCTCCTGCCGCCTGCAGATCCGGGTAAAAATAAAATGCGGCTGCACATCTGCGAACGGTTGCCGATATACCGGAGATGTGCAATGCCTAATTTCTTTTTTGCAAGCTCAATAATATGTTGCAATGATGATGGTTCGATATTGATGAGATATGGTTTTTGTGTGTCGGCATTTTTTTCCCAGCCAAGTGCTGCTAATACACCCATCATTACGCCATCGGGTTTATGTGCATGGATCGCATCATGAAAACGCCAGACGGTAATATTATTTTTTTTCAGCAATGCTGATTTGTATTTGTACACTTCATCATTCTCGAGCCAGTTTGTTTCATCGAGATGGTTATAAAAGGTAGGTTCGTGTGCGATGATAAAATTGGCGCCGAGTGAAGCAGTTTTTTGTATCACTTCAACTGTAGCAAACATGGTTGTTACAATTCCGGTAACGATTTGTGAAGCATCGCCGGCTTTAATGGTATCAACTGTTTTTGGAAAAGGCGCGCCGGGAACGCTTTTCAGGATAAGATCGATTACCTGCTGAATGGTCAATGTTTGTGCCGGAGCATAATATTTTCCGGAAGAACCTGCAAGCGGCACTATCAATAAAGGTGCAGCGCTCATCGTTTGAAGAAACTTTCTCCTGGTACTCATGGAAGCATTGTTTTGGGCAGGAACAATTTACGGAAAAAGGTTTAGTTAGTTAAAAAGGTTAAAAGGGTTAAAAAGGTTAAATTGATCGCTACCTTTTTTAACCCTTTTAACTTTCCTGACCTCACTTGACCCTATTAACCATCTTCACTTCTTCTTCATCTCAACAAGCATCTCCAGTATCTTATCCAGTTTTTCTGTTTCCAGTTTACTTAAATGTATCTGTAGCGCTTCTATTTCCTTTTTTGCATCAATATTTGTTTTGTAATCGTGTTGGGCCTGTGCCCTGTCGCGCTGGTTCTGCCTGTTCTGCGACATCATAATGATCGGCGCAGCATAAGCGGCCTGTGTAGAAAATATCAGGTTAAGCAGGATAAACGGATAGGTATCCCAGTGATTCACAAAACCAACCACATTCAGCGCCATCCAAAGAACCACAATAATACTTTGCCAGATAATAAAGCGCCAGGAGCCCATTCCGTTAGCAACTGTGTCAGCAAGGCGATCCCCAAAACTGGATGAAGAATGATGTTTCTCATGCCATGT
>JABDAP010000089.1 GCA_013289065.1 Bacteroidota bacterium
TGGCCGGCAACGGGCGGATAATTCTTTTTTGAGGTATCGCTGTATTGGGGGCAACCTTTTTCACAACCTTGTTCATGTGTAAAATAGAGCCCCCATTTATAATAGCCACCCGGTGCATTATCCCATCCGCCGCTTGTTTCAAAAGCAATGCATGCAAGAAAAGCACAGAGTTCGCGTTTTTGAACAATCGTATCCGTTGCCGATAAAAATTGCGGGAAGGCATTGGCAGCCATCAGCAATGCTTTAAAAGAATAAAAATCTTCTTTGCTGCTATTTTGTTTTGTCTGGCTGCCATATGAAGACAGGTTAAAACGGTTGGGAAATAATTCGTTCCATTTTTTTTCGTTAAGATATTTCGCAAGATCCCCTTGTTGCGCATTTGCAGAAAAACACAACAGCATAAAACCAATGATGCGCCATTACGTCCATCCTGTGTTGTATATGTTCGTACATCAGGCTGCCCTTCAACAAATACCTGTGTTCCTTTTTTCAAATAAGGCGCAACAGCGGTTCTGTCTGTCCAGTAAGCACAGTCAACCCATGTCGTCCTGTCTTTCTGGTTGCCCTGTGCATCTTTAAAACGTTCTGTATGGGCCACGGTAAAATTGATCACATTCTTGCCGTTTACATTATTCACGATCGCATCTTTGCCAAGATTGCCGATCACCTGGAGCTTTATCATAGTGTATGTGTTTTTGTAAATGTCTAAAAAATGAAATTAATACAAATGCGTATTTTCCGCATAAACTTGTTTCTTTTCACTGTATAAATTGGGCGTAAACTTCGCTATTCATATTTTTTTTATCAAAATGTATGACTGCTTTTTCGGCTTTCGTAATACCATCATACACTTCATTAACCATAGTTGTTTTACTTTTGCGGCTTAGCCTGTATCGTTTGTACAGGCAAATCAAATGTGAATATGAGCCGGAAAGGAAAAGTTTTGGTGGCAATGAGTGGTGGTATCGACAGTACCGTTGTGGCGCTTATGTTACACCAGGAAGGGTATGAAGTGGTGGGTATTACCATGAAAACATGGGATTATGCCAGCAGCGGAACCAGTACAAAAGAAACAGGTTGCTGCAATATCGATTCATTTAATGATGCGCGCCAGGCCGCTGTGCATCATGGGTTCCCGCATTTTATTTTAGATATCAGGGAAGAGTTCGGAGATTTTGTGATCGAGAACTTTGTAGATGAATACCTCGCCGGCCGCACACCCAACCCTTGCGTTATGTGCAACACACATATCAAATGGCGCGCCTTATTGAAAAGGGCCGATGCTCTCGATTGCGAATTTATTGCAACAGGCCATTACGGTTTGGTTCGCCGGCATGATAACGGGCGATATGTGATCAGCAAAGGATTGGATGAAACAAAAGACCAGAGCTATGTTCTCTGGGGGCTTGATCAGCAACTACTCAGCAGAACCATGTTGCCTTTGGGTGGATACCGCAAATCTGCTATCCGGCAAATGGCGATCGACCTGGGTTATCCTGAATTAGCTAAAAAAAGCGAGAGCTACGAAATTTGCTTTGTACCTGATAATGATTACCGTGGTTTTTTAAAGAACCGTGTTGAAGGGCTCGAAGAAAAAGTAAATGGCGGCTGGTTCGTTGATAAATCAGGAAAAAAACTGGGACAACACAAAGGCTACCCCTTTTATACCGTTGGACAACGCAAAGGATTGATCGCGATGGGGCATCCTGTATATGTTACTTCTATCAACCCCGAAACTAATACAGTTGTACTGGGCGATGAAACCGATCTTGAACAAAATGATATGCTGGTTGGCAAGATCAACTGGATGAAATATGATGGCATTACCGATGGCATGGAAGCCATTACCAAGATCCGTTATAAGGATCATGGCGCGTTGAGTAATTTATATACAACTGATTACGGCATACGTGCACGTTTCTACGAAAATGTAAAAGGCATTGCACCCGGACAAAGCGCTGTTTTTTATGAAGGCAATGATGTGATCGGTGGCGGCATTATTCAGCGGGGGGAGTTGGTGTTTAAGTAGAAGTTAAATGGAGTTAAAGAAGTTAAATTGGGTTAAAAAAGTAAAAGCACTTTTAACCTTTTTAACCCTGCTTAACTTGATTTAACTTTTTTAACAAACAACACAGCAAACATAGAATCTGCTTTCAGCCCATATCCTTTCAGCAATTCTTTCTTAACAACTTCTAGTGAAAATTCTTCTTCAATTATCTCAACCATGTCCTCATTTTCTTTTTTGAAAACAGAACAGGTGATGTATAAGAAATAACTGTTTATTGATAAATCCGGGATAATACTGCGCACAATTTTTTCCTGCAAAGCAGCATATTCATTGATCTGTTCGGCAGGAAAAAAACATAACTGCTCAGGCGTGCGGCCCCAGGTTCCGCTGCCGGTGCAGGGTGCATCGCAGATGATCAGTTTGAAGTCTGCAGTATTGCGTCTGGAGCCTGTAAGATTGGTGATGAATGAATGATAGTTTTTTATACCCGCCCGCTCAAAACGTTTTTTCAGGTTTTGTATGATCGTTGGCCTGATATCTGAAACGGTGAGGTCGATGTTGGGAATAATATCATATGCAAGAATTGATTTGCCCCCACTGGCAGCACAACAATCCCAAACACGAACAACTGCCGGCTCACTACCCACCACCTCCCATAAAAAAGATGCTACTCTTTGCGAGCTGAAATCCTGTACCACCACTTCTTTATCTATCTCAACAATATCATCAACCCTGGTTGCATTAGGAAGTGAAATGCAATCGTTAGATAATTGTTTGAACTGGGTTTGCCGGCCAGTTAATTTTTGCAGAACATTTTTTTTATTGCCCGGGCGAATGCGCAGGAACAGGTCGGGTTGAATGAAATGAGAGGTGATGAATTTTTGTGCTTCTATTCCGTTACTCAATTCCTCTACCCATGGAAAAATATCCTGCAAAGACAGATCAGGAAAAACTGTCCGGATAAAATCAATCCTTTTTTGCAGGACACCGCTTTTATTATTCATCCATTCAGCATCATATAAAATATTCCAATCGTCTGAATCATCGCATAAAAACAAAGCGGTTTGTACTTTCACTTCAAACGCATGTTCTTTTAATGCATGGCCCAAGCGATAATAGCAATAACACACATGCGCTATATACCGCCTGTCTTTCGACCCGAATTTTTTATTTTCAGCAAAGTATTGTTTGAGAAAAGCGGCCAACGGCATTGATCCATCATACAGCCTGCAAATGGTTTCGGCCGAACGTATGTATTGATGGGCGTATTTTATCACAGGCTAAAAATAATACAGCCGGGTTCATTTACCATAATTAATACCCGCAATGAAAGAGTTATTTATATGCAAGCGTTAGTGTGACTGTTTTGTTTCCGGGTGTTTGTACGGCCGTTCCGCTTACTGGCAGGCCACTGCTGTTATATTGATACGTATAGTTAACTGTAGCTAAAACCGAATTGGTAGTGTAATCTGTCAGAACGAATTTTGCAAGATTGTTTTTACATCCGTATCCAACATTCTGTCCGGGAAGAAATGATTCATTGCCAGTGATCAAAGGCGATGTTTTACTATCGTAATCAAGCGCATACATCCCGGCCAGCGTTAATGCACCACCCGTTGATGCAGGTGTATAAATTTTTTCTGTAACAATATTGCCATTGCTGTAAACATATTGTACATGCGATGCTGCTGAAAATGTTGTTGCTGAGATCGCCTGGTATTCATAAACATCTGTAATGATTCCGCCGGTGTAGATATAACTGATACTGTCTTTTACCGGAACACTGCCCACACTAAAAGCATATGATGTGAAATTATAAGCAGAAGAACCGGAAGGGTAATTTACGTTTACATACACGCTATCCGGAAAACCACTTCCGGGAGATGTGGCCGCAAAATAATTGGTTACCACACTTGTTATTTTACCCGATGCATCACGAACATACCTGTAAACCGTGGTGGTGCTGTTATTACTGCTGTCAACATCAACACTGGTAATTTTTATCACACGGGAAGAACCATCATATTCATACGTGCTGGTTGAACCTTCTGAGCTGCCAACTGTTTTACTTTGATAGGTACTGAGCACTGTGCCTGATGAGCTCCCTGTGCCACCTGTCGAACCCGTAACAACAGGATCGGGCATATAACTTTTCTGGCAGGAAATAAATACAGTTGCCGGTACGATAAATAATAACAGCGTGCGAATGCTTTTCATATCCTCAATATACAGTTTCTTATTTATTTTTTAGAGCTCCAGCAAGGTTTTTACCGGGTCTTTACCCATGAGCAGCAACTCGGGGTTTTCCAGTAATTCTTTTACACGCACCAAAAAACTTACGCTCTCTCTTCCATCAATGATCCTGTGGTCGTAACTTAATGCGAGATACATCATAGAACGGATTACAACCTGCCCGTTAACAGCCATTGGCCTTTCCTGTATCTTATGCATGCCGAGGATGGCGCTTTGCGGAATGTTGATGATCGGTGTACTCAGCAAACTTCCAAACACGCCGCCATTCGTTATGGTGAATGTTCCGCCCTGCAGCTCATCTGTAGTTAATTTACTGTCGCGCGCTTTGCCTGCGAGTTCAACCACTTTCTTTTCAATATCTGCCATGCTGATGCTTTCCACATTACGTATCACCGGAACGGTTAGCCCGCGCGGGGTACTCACTGCAATACTGATATCGGCATAATCATGATACAAGATCTGGTCACCATCAATAGATGCATTCACAGAAGGCCATTCGCTTAGTGCGATGGCGCATGCTTTTCCAAAGAAACTCATGAAGCCAAGGTTCACACCATGTATTTCTTTGAATTTGTCTTTGTGTTGTTTGCGTATTTCAATAATGCGTGTCATATCCACTTCATTAAAAGTGGTCAGCATCGCAGTAGTGTTCTTTGATTCAACTAATTTTCTGCTGATGGTCTTACGCAGGTTACTCATTTTTTCCTGGCGCACATTGCGGCTCATCAATTCATTTGCGCCGAATGCTTTTTTTGCTGGATTGGCCAATGCTTCCAGCACATCATGTTTCATGATCCTGCCACCACTTCCGGATGGTTTGATAGAAGCCGTATCTACTTTTTTATCTGCGATGATCGCCGATGCAACCGGGGTTGCTTTGATATCGTTTGGTACGCTTGTTACAGGCGCTTCGTTTGTTGGCTTGGCGGGTTCAGGTTTCTGGTTTCCTGTTTCCGGTTTTGGTTTCGGTGTTTCTTCTTTGGGCGCTTCTTCTTTTGGTGCTTCTTCAGCTTTCGTACTTTGTACTTCTTCCTTCGTACCTGCTTCAGGTTTTTGTGCGGTTTCATCTATCTGCGCCAATACATCGCCCACATGCAGCGTATCATTTTTCTTTTGCAAGTGGTTTTAGTATACCTGCTTTTTCTGCATTTACTTCAAAAGTGGCTTTTTCGCTTTCCAGTTCTGCGATCACTTCATCACGTTCTACCCAATCGCCTTCTTTTTTGGTCCATTTGAGCAAGGTTACTTCACTGATAGATTCACCGATGGTTGGCACTTTTATATCGATCATAAAAAATTATTTCTGTGTTGTGTAATTAATTATTAATTGTTAATTACTAATTATTAATTAAATATTGAATGCTGTTTCTATTATCTCCGCCTGTTCCTGCGCATGCACTTTATAATAGCCCGATGCTGTTGATGCGCTTGCATTCCGGCTGATCACACCAAAATTGATCGACTTCAGATTCATTTGTAAAAATGATGCGGCGCCCATATTCAATGGTTCTTCCTGTACCCAGAACCAGGTTGCCTTGCTGTATTTTCTATGCAACACATCCAGTTGTTTTTGCGGTAACGGATATACCTGTTCCAAACGAACGATCGCAATATCTTTCCTGTTTTCTTTTTGTTGTTTATCGGCCATTTCAAAATACAGTTTGCCGGTACACAGCAATACTTTTTTCACATTCGCCACATCATCTGCAAAAACATCATCGATCAATTCTTTAAAACCGCCCCTGGTAAATTCGCTGATATGGCTATACGTAACCGGATTGCGCAGATTTGCTTTGGGCGAAAAATTGATCAGTGGTTTTCTGAAACTCCAGGTCAATTGCCTTCTCAATGCATGAAAAAGATTAGCGGCTGTTGTAATGTTGGTGATCACCAGGTTCAATTCAGCACACATTTGTAAAAATCTTTCCATGCGCGCACTGCTGTGCTCCGGGCCCTGGCCTTCATAACCATGCGGCAACAACATCACTACACCATTTTGCCTTTGCCATTTTTGTTCACCCGCTGCAATAAACTGGTCGATCATGGTTTGTGCGCCATTGGAAAAATCGCCAAACTGCGCTTCCCATATTACCAGTGCATTGGGATTGGCCATTGCATAACCATATTCAAAACCCAGCACACCGTATTCGCTCAGCAATGAATTATAGATCCTGAACTTCTCCTGTTTTTCCTGGAAGTGGTTGAGACGGTTATAACCTTTGTTGGTATTCTCATCGCGCAGTATGGCATGCCTGTGGCTGAAAGTTCCGCGCTGCACATCCTGCCCGCTCATCCGAACGATATTGTTTTGAACAAGCAATGAACCATACGCAAGTAATTCACCCGTTGCCCAGTCTATTTTTTGTTCTGTTTCTAACAGCTTGATCTTATCCTGTAATAATTTTTCTACTTTTTTCAACGGCTGAAAATCTGCGGGCCATTTCATCAGGTCGGCAAACAGCCTTCTCACTTCTTCTTCACTCAATGCTGTTGATGGCGATGAATCAAAATCTTCCGTTGTTGCTTTGCGTAAACTTTTCCAAACCAGTTCAGGTGGCTGGTATTTGTATGGCAATGGATTCTGTTTTACTTCATCCAGGCGTTGCTGCAGGTCGGCCCAGAATTTATTCTCCATTTCTTTTGCAAGTTCTTTTGCATCAGCTTCTCCATTCTCAATAAGGAACTGCGTATACACTTCACGCGGGTTCTGGTGTTTATCGATCAACGCATATAACTGCGGCTGTGTATATTTCGGATCATCGCCTTCGTTGTGTCCGTGTTTGCGGTAACAAACCATATCGATGAAAATATCGCTGTTGAATTCCTGACGGTAACGCGTGGCTATTTCGGCGCATTTTACGGTGGCTTCTGCATCATCGCCATTTACATGCAATACGGGCGCCTGAACCATAGCTGCAACAGAAGTACAATAATCCGAACTGCGTGCATCATCAAAATCGGTGGTAAAACCGATCTGGTTATTGATCACAAAATGAATAGTGCCGCCCGTATAATATCCGCGAAGGTTACTCATCTGTAATACTTCATAAACAATTCCCTGCCCTGCAACAGATGCATCGCCGTGGATCAGTATCGGTAACAGCCTGTCAAAATTACTGCTGTGCATCACATCCGCTTTTGCCCTTGCAAAACCAACTACCACAGGATCTACCGCTTCCAGGTGCGAAGGGTTAGGCATTAATTTGAGATGCATGGTTTTATTATCGATCGTCTGCACTTCGCTTCCGTAACCCATGTGATATTTTACATCGCCGCTTCCCATGGTTTGATCCATCGTTGCCGTTCCTTCAAACTCGCTGAAGATCTGTTCATAGGTTTTACCCATGATATTGGCCAGTATGTTCAGCCTTCCGCGATGCGCCATGCCGATCACTACTTCCTGTACATCATTGTTTGCAGCAATATTGATAATGGCATCTAACGCCGCAATGGTTGTTTCCCCGCCTTCAAGCGAAAATCTTTTCTGCCCAACATATTTTGCGTGAAGGAATTTTTCAAACATCACGCCCTGGTTCAGTTTCTCCAATATGCGTCTTTGTTTTTCCAGCCCGATGGGTTGTGAAAAATTCTTTTCCATCTCATTCGTCAGCCAATCGATCTTTACCTGGTCGCTGATATATTTGAATTCGATACCTACATGCGTTGCATATGTTCTTTCAAGATGGGCGAGGATATTCTTTAA
>JABDAP010000090.1 GCA_013289065.1 Bacteroidota bacterium
GCTTTTTTGTGTCATGCTGATGTACGAGGGCAAAATCAAGTAATTTGGTGCATGATTTTTCTTCTTCCAGTTTTTGTTTGAGTGCTTCCTCACTTCCTGGGGCAGGCAATACTTCTTCAAATTTACCCAATACCTTATCGATCATTTTTTGTTCATAAGAAACCAGGAATTTGGTTTCTCTGATCATTACCCAGTTGCCGTTGGCATGTTTTACCCGGTAGGTTAACACAAGCGGGGATGGTGCTTCTTCGTTAAAACCGTATATGTCTAACAGCCTATGTGATTCAATGATCTTTTTGCTGATCTCTTCCATATCATCCGGGTGAATCCGCGAGAACCAGAAATCCATTCCGGTTTCTTTCAGCTTCTTTTCTGTAAAACCGGTAAGGGATGAGAAGGTTTCTTCGAGATATAATAACTCATTTTTTCCAAGACAGGATAACATGAAAATACATTGGCGCGAAGCGGGATCTTCCTGCGTAAAAAAGGTTTCGGGTATCCGTATGTTGGGATTGAGATAAGATCTCAGTTTGATATACTTATCAGCGATCATAATAACAAGCGCCTGCGTTTGTTTGTTAAAATGTACAGGGGAATGCAAGCAAATGTAATAATTTATCAGCGAAGGAATTCTTCCGGAGCTAACAGATGCAGCGGGCATCTTCTTTCTCTATTTATTCACTTAATGAATTGCACCAGTAATATTCAGATCAATAAGGAACACATTTTAAATCCCATCTCCTAATACGCTGGCACGATTTTTAGAACCAAAGAGGTAGTTGACATAAGCCCTGTATTATTGATTCAACTATCTATGAAACAGTTAGTAAAGATTTGTTTTACAGGTCTGGTAATTAGTTTTTTGGGGTCACTTCCGTTAGGCACGCTTAATGTAACCGCTACTAATATTGCTGTAAACAATGGCATGCCGACGGCTTTTTTATTTTCTATCGGGTCGGTTCTGGTAGAGATGATCTATGTACGTGCAGCGATGTCGGGTATGAACTGGATCTACAGCCAGTACCGCCTGTTCAGGTTGTTTCAGTGGGCCACTTTTTTAATGCTGGTTTTGTTAGCTTCCAGCAGTTTCTATGCGGCTATTTACAGAACGGGATTTGCGGGGGCATTGCCTTTTCCCGAAATATCTCCCTTTTTGCTTGGTATGTTTCTAAGCGCCATCAATCCGTTGCATATTATTTTCTGGTTTGGGTGGAGTACCATTCTGCTTAACAGAGGGATCCTTTTGCCGCAAAGCAAATACTATAATATTTACGTAGCCGGGATCGGAGTGGGCAGCCTGATGGGATTCGGCGTATTCATTGTTGGTGGCAACTATCTGGTAAACACTTTACGTGCAAACCAGGATGTGATGAACTGGGCCATTGGAGCGGCGTTGTTTATCACAGCATGTATTCAATTGTATAAAATATTGAAAAGGCCATTATCACAACCCGTGATGCCACAAATATAAAAGCTATGAAGGCTAAAAATTTCCTGTACCGGTTAACACATTGGGAGACCTGGCATTACCTGGCAAAATACATACCTATTATGCCTGTATGGCTCTGGTACTGCTTCAGAGCCCACTCTTTCTGGTTCTTTATGCCTTCCAACCCAACACTAACATTCGGAGGTTTTGAAGGCGAAAGCAAAAGAGAAATGTTTGAACAATTACCGGATGGCAGTTATCCGAAAAGTATGTATGTATCGCATGATATGTCATTTTCAGAAATCGAAAAAATGGTTACGGTGCATTCATTCGTATTTCCCGTTGCGGTAAAGCCTGATGTTGGTATGATGGGATTTATGTTTCGTAAGATCGATAACATCGATAAATTAAAACAGTATCATCAAACAATGCCTGCAGATTATATTATCCAGGATCTTGTTACGTATCCATTGGAAGTAAGTGTATTTTATTACAGGCTTCCCTATAAAACAAAAGGCCAGATCACCGGCTTTCTGAAAAAAGAATACCTGCAGGTTGTGGGCGATGGCAGGTCAGACCTGAAACAACTGATCACCAACTATCCACGCGTTCAGTTCCGTTTGGAAGAGATGTTGTCCAAGCACAAAGGCAAACTGGATCATATTATTCCGGAAGGAGAGGCGTACTGTTTATCAAACGCATTGAACCTGAGCAGGGGTGGAAAACTGATCAGCCTTGCGCATGAAAAAGATGAAAATTTATTAAAAGTATTTGATGGGCTGAGCCATTATACAAATCATTTTTATTACGGCCGCTACGATATCAAATGTGCATCAGTTGAAGATTTAAAAGCAGGAAAAAACTTTTATATACTCGAGTATAATGGCTGTGGCGCTGAGCCCCATCATATTTACGGCGATGGCAATACGCTGTTGCAGGCTTATAAAATATTGCTGCAACACTGGAAAGTATTGTACCAGATCTCGAAATACAATCATAACAATGGCGCGTCCCGCTGGGGATTTTTAAAAGGATGGAAATTTCTTGCGGCTGCCAAAAAACATTTCAGAATACTCAAACAACTTGATATAGCAACCGAATTATAATATGCAAAACCAAACAGAAAACGATATCATTATCTCATCATTCTTTGATTGCCTAAATGCTAAATCTTTCCCTTGTGTAAGTGCGAAAGCCGCACTGGCAAAGGGCCACATTGCATGCCTGGTGGTGGATCATATGGCATGCCCCAAAGATGATACGGCGATCCTGCATTTCCTGCATAATTTCATCGACGGTTACAGGTGCGCCGATGCGGTCTTTTACAGCGCTGCCATTATTTTTAAAGGGCCATCAGCATTAACAGAAACAGAGTTTGATACATTGTTGTGGAAACGCCTCCAGGCGCTTGCTGACCATGATGCAAAAAATTATTCTTACGACAAGCGTGTAGACCCTGATCCGGTTTCTGCAAATTTTAGTTTCAGTATTAAGGAGGAAGCATTCTTTATTATCGGCATGCATGCAGCCAGTACACGTATTGCCAGGCAGTTCACTTATCCAACACTTGTTTTTAATCCGCATTCACAGTTTGAGAAACTAAAACAGCATAATAAATATGAAAGCCTCAGAGATGTTACCAGGAAACGTGATATTGTTTTTTCAGGTTCAGTAAATCCGATGCTGGATGATTTTGGAAGATCGTCTGAAGCCAGGCAGTACAGCGGGCGTATGTATGACGATCAATGGAAATGCCCTTTTACCGTTAAACCGAAACAAAAATGAATATTATCCCACCACGCAGCGGCGTTGCTTTTACCATCAAAAAGAACCAGTGCCTGAAAATAATTGATATGGAAGGCGAACAGGTATCGGATCTTGTATGCTACAACCTGCATGATATCGGAGAATATATCTCATCCGGCAGAACCATTGATTATGCCGAAACGATCTTTTTGTCAACCGGTAACAGCTTTTATTCCAACAGAAGCAATATCATGTTTGATATGATTGAAGATACGGTGGGACGGCATGATTTTCTGCTCACACCCTGCAGCAGCGATACATTCCGGATCATTTACGGACATACAACGCCGCACAGGGGATGCTTTGGAAATTTGTCCGAAGCGCTGAAAGAGTACGGGATAGTTCCGGATAATATTCCTGTTAGTTTCAATGTATTCATGCATGTAACGGTTGATGCAGAAACGGGAAAAGTTGCCGTTCTTCCGCCGAAAAGTAAAGCGGGTAATTATATTATCATCAAAGCGCGTATGGATCTTATCATCGGCTTAACGGCCTGTTCAGCTGAAATGTCGAATAATTATGCATTTAAGCCGATCGGCTATGATATTATTGATTGAGATGAATGGAGGATGAAATTTCGAAAAAATATTTTCTTTCTGTTGCAGTGCAGAATCAAATCAGTAGATCACAATATTAGCAGACCGCGAATCAGTTTTTTTACGGGAATTAAAATGCCATCCGAGAGAGAACTCTATACTTTGCACTGAATTAAGCGCCTTGTTGGTTTCATTGATCACATCATAGGTAAACCCTGCAAGCCAGTTTCTTCCTTCTAGGCCGATATACGGGTAGAAAGAATCATCGAAACGATCCCATATGCCAAGATTGAAATTCTGAATACCATTATCATAATTGCTTACCCTGAATTTATACAGTGCACCGATGGTTAATACATTATTGGAACCTTGATTGTCATTTACACTACTCAGGTTCAGTTCATTCCCGTTTGCCTGTTTAAATACGAGTCCGGCCTGCAGGCTGTAACGCCTGTTGATATTATATGCAGTACTGTTATATACGCTTTCTCTTGGTGTGCTTACATGAAAAACGGAAACGCCAAGCCTATATCCCCAGTGGCTGGCAGCAAAATTCTTGCTGTAATGAACACCCACATTCATATCAAAATAATGATTGGAAAGAATATTAATGGGATCGCCGGAAGGAGTGCGTTGAAATCCCATGCTGCCTAACTGCGACTGGAACTCAAGTTTATCGGCATCAATTAACCGGTTGGTGTAACCGGCTTCTAGGCCAAGCCCGAGTTGTTCATCGCCTTTGCCATCAAGTGCTATATTATAAGCAGCGCCGAGGGTGAAGAAATTATTTTTTAAAATGCCTGCATTGGATGCATCACTCAATAACGAAACGCCAATGCCAAAAGAACTCTTTTCATTAGTACCCATGTGAAAAGCTTTTTCAAGAGATAGGGCAGTAGTGGTGAATGGAGCCGTTTCACTGCTGCCCCACCATTGCGAACGGAAATTGGTGAGTACGCGCCAGTCGGCAATATCTTTTCCTGTTAAGGCAGGATTGACTGTCATGGGTGAACTGAAGTATTGTGAAAAATGCGGATCCTGTGCACATACCTTAACGCACTGTATGCAACACACAAACAAAAGGATCGCAATTAATAATTTCTTTTTCATCATGCTTTGATCTGCATTTTTTCTTTCTTTTTATCGCAGCAACGTCACATTCCCTCTACGGATGATCGATACGCCGTTTACATCTTTTGCTTCGGCAACCCAGAGATAAGTATCTACAGGCTGCGGCGTGCCATTCACTGTTCCATCCCAACCCACGCCTGCATTTGTTGTTTCGAATACCAGTTTTGAATACCGGTTGTATACACGGAAATAAGTAAGCGTTCTGATACCCGTGCCAATGATGTTCACAAATAATTTATCATTCACACCATCACCGTTAGGCGTAAATGCGTTGGGTACATAAATGCGTTTATCAAATATTCTTACCAATACAGAATCAACGGTAATGCAACCTGACACAGCTTTGATAGTGATGTGGTAATCCTGTTCCGATGCAGTAATGATGTTGGGATTGAATATAGATGTGCCTGATAACCCGGTAACCGGTGTCCATGAATAAGAAGCGCCGGCAAAATTTCTTGCCTGTAATTGGGTCGACTCATATATGCCAACATTTACAGGCTGCATACGAACGCCGGGTACCGGTTGTTCGATAGTTAATACATGTGTGATGCTGTCAGCCACCAATGGACAGGCGACAGATATTATTTTCAACTTCATATTTACTGCACCTGTTTGCGTATAAATAAATGACGGAGAAAATGCAGTGGATGTTTTTCCTGTATTATCACTCCATTGATACGTTACCTGTGTTGCTGGCGTAGACGTATTGGTAAAGAGTATAGCATTGTTGATACAATAACTATCAAAATTGAAACCGGCTTTCAGGTTTTGTACCTGTACCGTGGTTACTATAACAGCCATAAGGTCTGAAGAAATATTGCTGCTGTTTGTTCCTTTAATATAATAAGTACCGGCTGTTGCTTTATCGGGCGAAGTTAACGTGATGGTTCCGCCGGCATCTGTAAAGTAAGTGAAGGTAAGGCCTGGATCGCTTCCGGAAGTTATAGCCGCTGCAGTAAGATCAACCGTTTCATTGATACAAACAGCAGCAGGATTGGTAATTTTTACAATAGGTTTTGTGGGATTGACTGTAACATTGATCACCTTGGTTGATATGCCGATACACCCAACGCCATTATTGATCTTGTATGTGATGGTTGCTGTACCCGCATTGATACCCGTGATCAATCCGGTTATTGGGTTCACGGTTAACACGGCATCATTATTACTGCTCCATACACCACCCGCTGTTAC
This sequence comes from Bacteroidota bacterium, assembly GCA_013289065.1. Taxonomy (GTDB): domain Bacteria; phylum Bacteroidota; class Bacteroidia; order Chitinophagales; family Chitinophagaceae; genus Sediminibacterium. The sequence goes on from JABDAP010000090.1 coordinate 6,100, forward strand.
AGAAGTTAATACAGCAGTACTGCCGGCAGCGATAGTATTGATACCTGTAATGGTTGCTACGGGAGTATCTGCGGCCATTTTGGTAATAGCAGCTAATTCATCAAAACTACTTCCGGTAGCAGTTATATGGCAACGATAGTAAACGGCGCCACTGATCGTTGCAGTGTAATCATGTGATGTTGCGCCGGCAATATTCGTCCAGTTAACACTGTCTGTTGACGATTGCCACTGGTAGTTCAATGCCGGCCCTGCAATATTTACAGAGAGAACGGAATTGAATGAAGGACATGATCCATTCAGCACACTTGCCTTCGCAACCAATCCCTGTACAGAACCGATAGGAGCACCTATAACGGTAAGGTTGGCAGTATTACTCATGTCGGAACGGAGAACAAGGTTATCATTTTTAGAATCAAGGTTACCAAATAAAATGCTTGCGTTATTGGTAACGTCAATCGGTGCATTCAATACAGAAACACCATACGTATGTGTTACAATAAAATTCTGAACCTGTGCAATACCGGTACCGCTATAGTTTATCGGCCCTGCAAAAATCAATGTACCTGTGGCGCCGCTTAATACACCGTTATTGATCACATTACCTGTACCAAGTGTTAGCTGAACATTATCGGTGAGTGTAAGTTTTGTTCCGTTGCTGATGCGTATGGTATTCTGCGCTTGCATGTATATACAACTGCAAAGCAATAGCAGCAGGGAAGTGATTTTTTTTAATATGGTATAGCCGGTATTCAACAGAATAGTAATTGCGTTTTGAATAATTTATTGTGAAATGACGAATTCAATCCACCTGAAACGAGCGTAATCACATGTATATATGGCGCTCTTCCTGGGAGCGGTTGTTCCTCCTGATCCTACTGTCGAGCCGGTATCTGTCAGGATCACATCAGTGCCTGTAGTAGTTACGCTAAATGCAACTGTAGTACTGCCTCTCAGGTAATAGATCTTGCCGTTTTCAACCCCGCCCGATCCGATGTTCGAAATAGGAGGAAGGGTGAATACTGTGTTGTTGGTATTGGCATAAACGACAGACTCTGAATTCAAAAGGGAATAAGAGGCGGCGCCCACCTCAGAAAAATCAACAATAGCACCTGGCAAAAAGACTAATGCAGTGGTGGCTAACCGTACAAACGAAACACCGTTTACAAAAAGATTGTTACCGAGATATACATTTCCCGTGGTAGTTAATGTTGCTGCAAATATACTTCCCGTTGTATTTATATTTCCGAACGAATAGAGCCTGCTTGTTGCAGTAATTGCTGAACCCATAATTGTACCGGTAAGTGAAAGGCTCTGTGCGCTTATTCGCGAAGACCCGGTAATTTGTCCTGTTACTGTGAGATTATTACTTAGGGTAAGAGAAGATACTCCAAATGATCCTGCCACAGCAAGATTACCGCCTATTGATAGGTTTCCGGTTGTTGTAAGTGCTGCTGCATTGATACTTCCACTTGCTACAATTCCATTGGCAGATAAAGTACCTGTTGAAGTAAGCCCTCCTACATTAATACCTGTTGATGCAAATGATCCGGTTACAGCAAGATTACCACCCACTGAAGCATCACCCGTAGTAGTTAATGCCGCAGCATTAATACTTCCGCTCGCTACAATTCCGTTGGCAGATAAAGTTCCTGTTGAAGTAAGCCCGCCATTTAAACTGATACTCGATAATGCCAAAGACCCAACTACAGCAAGATTGCCGCCCACAGAAACATTTCCTGTTGTTGTAATAGCTCCTGCATTAATACTTCC
>JABDAP010000091.1 GCA_013289065.1 Bacteroidota bacterium
ATCCGGTTCAATGCATTGCGTAATCTTTCTTCATCCATTTGCTGCACGAGCACTTCGTGGTATGCCTGTCTTAATAAAATATTTTTAGGATCATATTCTTCAAACACTTTAAAAAGTAGAGAAGCGGATGACTGCAAATGCCGCGCTTTCTTTTTTTCACCCGGCATTCCCTGAAAGATCAGCCCGCCGATCACGGCGATGTCCCTGAATTTTCTGCGCGCCATTTCGGTACTGTTCATGCTGCGCTGGATATCGATCAATAAATTATCGATGGTGAATAATTCTTTTACATTGCTGTCATCAACAGGAATGGGCTGATCGCTTAATAATTCAAAACCATAATCATTCATCGAAATAGAAAAACTGATCGGTATCAACTGGCCGATGCGATGCGCGAGTATAGCGCTCATGGCCTCATGCACCTGTCTTCCTTCAAACGGGTATACGAGTAAATGATAACCGTCTTTATCTTCTATCTGTTCAACCAATAATTCATTATCACGTGGAATATGCGATAACTCTTGTTGTAAAAGAAAAAGTGTATGCAGGCTTTTTAATTCCCTTTCTGTTTCATCAACCAATGCCTTATTAAATGTTTGCCGGAGAATATGACCGAGATTAGCTGTTAAACTCATGCGCCCGCCCATCCATGAAGGCACGATGGATTTTTTGGAAGATGATTTGCGCACCATTACCGACATATCCTTGATCATCACCAGTTCCAGGTTTCTTCCGGCCAAAGTAAATACATCACCCGGTTCCAGCCGGCTGATGAACCATTCTTCGATCACGCCAATGAATCCGCCGTTCATTAATTTTACTTTCAGCATCGCATCACTAACAATGGTGCCGATATGCATACGGTGGCGCATGGCCATTCTCCTGCTTTTCATGCGGTACACACCATCTTCCAGTTCAACTTTTTTATATTCATCATACTGCTGTAATGCTTTGCCACCCTGTATAAGATGCGATAATGTTTCCTGCCATTCTTCTTTAGTGATATCAGCAAAACAATATGTTTTTTTTATTTCACTATATAATCGTTCATCTTCAAACCCTTCGCTGATAGCCAGTGTACATAAGAACTGCAGCAACACATCAAAACACAATAACATGGGTGGCCTGCTTTCAATGGAATTTTCTTTGATAGCTTGTTTTAATGCAGCAACTTCTAACAGTTCCAGTGAATGTGTGGGGAGAAAATATATTTTACTGGTTTCACCGGGACGGTGGCCGCTTCTTCCGGCGCGTTGTAAAAATCTTGCCACGCCTTTTGGCGAGCCAACCTGTATCACCGTATCTACCGGCCTGAAATCAACACCCAGGTCAAGGCTTGAGGTACATACCACCGCTTTTAATTTTTCTGTATGCAAAGATTCTTCTACCCATAAACGAAGTTCCTGTTCAATGCTTCCGTGATGTAATGCAATAGCACCGGCCAATTCGGGCGCTATATCCAGTAAAGTTTGATACCATCGCTCACTCATTCCGCGTGTATTGATGAAGATGAGCGTTGTTTTACTTTGTTCAATGATCGGGATTAATTTATCAGCCAGTTTTATCCCGAGATGCCCTGCCCATGGATATGATTCTATTTCATCCGGGATAATAGATTCAACCTGTATTTTTTTATCCAGTTTTGCGCGGATGATAATGCCTTCTTTTTGCAGTGGCGATAGCAGAACATCTTTTGCTTCAATGAGATTACCAATTGTAGCACTGATACCCCAAACGGAAAGATTGTTGTCCATAGACCATGGGCCATGGACAATTGTCTGTTTACAGTTTATGATCCTGCTTACCGCCAACTCCACCTGCACGCCTCTTTTGCTTCCGATCAATTCATGCCATTCATCAACAGCGAGTATGCGGAGTGTTTTAAATATTTCAGGGTACCCTTTTTGTGCCAGTAATAAATGCAGGCTCTCCGGTGTAATGATCAATACTTCCGGCATGTTCCTTTTCTGCCTTTGCCTTTCAGCAATTTCTGTATCGCCGTTACGGATGCCGACTTTCCATTGCATGCCAAGTTCAGTGATCACTTCTTCCATGGCACGGCCAATATCTTTTGCCAAAGCGCGAAGAGGTGTGATCCACAATAACTGCAGGCCGTTATTTTTTTTATCGATAAAATCTTTGGGATGTTCATTGATGAATTGTATCAATGAACCAAGGAATACCGAGAATGTTTTTCCGCAACCTGTTGGTGCATTTACCAAACCGCTCTCACCATTGTTGATATGTTGCCATGCTTCCACCTGGAATGCAAATGGCTGAAATGCTTTGGCAGCGAGCCATTGCGTGATAATTTCATATCCCTTGCTTTTATTGAATTTCATTTGCAGGGAAATTAATTGGCCGGTTTAAGGATACCGTTCTGTTTGCGTATAAAATAAAGCTTCTTATTTTCCAGGTAATCAGTTGCGCCACTCTCTTTATTTTTTACCGGTTGAAAATCGAAATCATTAAACAGTTTATATTCTTTATCAGACAGGTGAGCGGTTACATCGTTGTTATATTTCAATAACAATTTTGTAAAATGATACATGGACTCGAACCCTTTAAAAACCATGTCGCCCGGCCTGCCCGCATATTTCGTTCTGTACTTTTCTATGATTGAAAGGCTGGCCTTATCAGTTCTGGTAAGGTTATAAGGTGTTGAGTAAACCGTTTCAATGTCTTTGCTGATATCTTTCAGCCCGTCCCATGTTGGCATACCGATAAGAACCGGGCGATAATTTTTTACACTGGCCAAAGCTTTGGAAAGATCAATACCAAAACTTTCATTCAATGTGCCGCAGATAATGATATTCTGTTTCGTGCTGTCAAGCTGATCCGTAATATCTTTTACGCTGAAACTATCAGCCAGTTCAACCGTTTTTAATTTTAACGGGATGCCCGGTGTCCTTTTGTTCATATCGTTTAACACAGACTGGATCATATCTTCTGCGTTCCCTTTTTTATGAAACAGTGTGATGTTTTCTGTTGGATATATACGATGTACATATTTATAGATCGCTTCAATATGTGCAGTAATCGTTGGATTGAGCATTACAAAGAATGGATTGGCTGTTATGCCGCCATCATTCGGGTAAGTAGATGAAATAAGCGGAATATTTTTTTCCAAAGCAAGATCGGCCAGTGGTCTTATCTCGGCCCTTGTATTAAATGAAGCAATGATAAGCGACACATCCTGTAACGATTGTGCATCGGTCAGATCCTGTATGGAACTGCTTTTACTGTCAAAGAATAAAACCTCGACCGATACTTTTTCAGCGTTCAGCGAATCGACAGCGAGCATTACACCATTATAAAAATCGAGGCCGGGTAAAATATATCTTGGTAAACTGTTCTTACCGGGTTTGTACACATCATCTGCAAAAACGGAGTCGAGGTAAACAGGTGCAAACACAGCCACCCTGATTGGTTTGGCTGAATTGGCCTGAGCCATGCAATGAACAGTCATGCACAAACAAAACCCTGCAATCATCAACCTCTTAAACAAACACATGCTGATCTTTTTATGCAAACTAAAAATCTATTCCCATTCAATAGTTGCCGGCGGTTTGCTGCTGATATCATACACCACACGGTTAATGCCACGCACATTGTTAATGATCTCATTCGAAATATGTGCAAGAAATTCATATGGTAAATGCGCCCAGTCTGCTGTCATCCCGTCAACAGAAGTAACGGCACGCAATGCAATGGTAAATTCATAGGTTCTTTCATCACCCATCACACCCACGCTTTTTACGGGTAATAAAATAGTGCCTGCCTGCCACACTGCCGTATAGAGATCATGTTCTTTCAGTCCTTTGATATAAATATCATCGGCATCCTGTAACAGTTTTACTTTTTCTTCTGTCACTTCGCCTAATATCCGGATCGCCAAACCCGGGCCAGGAAAGGGGTGGCGGTTGATCATATCTGCCGGTATACCCAGTTCCAATCCCACTTTGCGCACTTCATCTTTAAATAAATAACGCAGCGGTTCTACCAGTTCAAGATGCATGATATCGGGTAAGCCGCCAACATTATGATGCGACTTGATCGTTTGCGACGGGCCATGCACACTCACGCTTTCTATCACATCCGGGTAGATGGTTCCCTGCCCTAAAAATTTTACGCCATCTACTTTTTTTGATTCTTCATGAAACACATCGATAAATAATTTACCGATCACTTTTCTTTTTTGTTCAGGATCCGTTTTGTCTTTGAATGCATCATAGAACATTTGTTTTGCATCGATGCCTTTTACATTCAGCCCGATCGTTTTATATGTTTCCAGAACCTGTCCAAATTCATTTTTGCGTAATACGCCGTTGTCAACAAAAATGCCGTGCAGCTTTTCACCAATGGCTTTGCTGATCAGTGTTGCGGCCACCGTACTGTCAACACCGCCGCTCAGCGCCATGATCACATGGCTGTCGCCGATCTGTTGCTTCAGTTTTGCAACGGTTTCCTGTACAAATGAAGCGGGCGTCCAGTTCTGGCTGCAGCCGCAAATATTTACGAGGAAATTTCTGATGACCTTTTTTCCTTCAGTTGAATGATATACTTCCGGGTGAAACTGTATGCCATATAAAGGCTTTGTATCACTATCCGTTTTTTTAAAACCGGCTACCGGTATACTTTCTGTTGTTGCTAAAATGTTGAAACCTTCGGGCAATTGTGTGATGGAATCGCTGTGGCTCATCCATACCTGCGATTGTTCGGCCACATCTTTGAATAGAATATCGGGTTGCTGAATATGGAGTTTGGCACGGCCGAATTCTCTTTTATTTGATTTATCGATACGGCCGCCAAATACTTTCGCCGTTAACTGTGCGCCATAACAGATACCCAGTACCGGAACTTTTTTTATGAACGCGGCAATATCAGCCGAAGGCGCGTTTTCTTCATTTACACTGCATGGCGAACCACTGAGAATAATGCCTTTTAGCTCCGGGTCAATGCTAAAAGATTTCTGAAAAGGAATGATCTCGCAAAACACATTAGCCTCTCTTACTGCACGGGCAATTAGCTGAGTAAACTGGCTGCCAAAATCGAGAATAAGTATTTTTTCTGTCATGCCAGCGAAGGTAACAGAAATTTCCATGGCACTAAAGCCTGAGAATGGGTAGTAGCGTCTCAGTTTGAAAATTCAAAACACTCAAAACTGCGCCTCCACGCCTTTGCGTAAAAAAAATGCGCGCAAAGGCGCGGAGGCCAGTAATTATGTATAAAGTATACTAAATTATCAAACTGAAATACTACTTAATGGTTAAGAAATCAATTATATCACACCCATTTAACATTGGTTTTTATTAACTTACCATTCCAAAACCACAACATGCGAAACTCCTTTTATTTTCTTGCAGCGATAATGCTGCTCAGTACAGGCACAAGTTGCCGCCGGATCAAAGGGAATGGTAACCTGCAATCTGAGAACCGCCAGGTAGCCAATGCCCGGAAAGTTAAGCTTTCAGGTAGTTATGATGTTGAAATTACACAGGGCCCGGTAACTTCGGTAAAAGTAGAAGCCGATGAAAATATTTTACCGTTTATTGTTACTTCCGAAAAGAACGGGGTATTAACGATCAGGTCAGAAGATAATATCACCCTTTCTACCGAACATAACATCAAAGTGTATATCACTACAGATAAGCTGGAAATGGTAACCCTGGCGGGAAGCGGTAATATTACCGGTAAAAACAAATTTACCGGTGGTGATCAACTCACATTGAGAATTGCCGGCAGCGGCGATATGGATATTGAAGCAAATACACCAAAGGTAGACGCAGAGATCGCCGGCAGCGGATCGATAACTGTAAAAGGCGAAACCAAAGACCAGCATATCACCATAGTAGGCTCAGGTAACTATAATGCCGATCAATTAAAATCGGAAAACACGGTTGTAAAGATCGTTGCCAACGGCGATGCCAAAGTTTTTGCAGATGCAAATTTAGATATCAATATTACCGGCAGCGGCTCGGTTTATTATAAAGGGGATGCAGCCATTAAACAACATATTATCGGCAGCGGCGACATAAAAAAGATCCAATAATCTGCCGATGCCTGTTTCATTGCTTTGCAATAACGAAATACGCCAAAGCAATATTTTTTACTTACTTTAATACTGAAATGAAATAACGCTATGGTTGCGAAACATAAAATATTACTGGTTGAAGATGAAGTAAAGCTGGGCAAGATCATTCGTGATGAACTGAACAGCAACGGATATACGACGGATCTGGCGGTTGACGGGCTCGAAGCCTCCAAATTATTCAGCCTTCACTCTTATGCACTGGTGCTGCTTGATATCAACCTGCCGTATAAAAACGGCTATGTTCTCTGCCGCGAATTTCGTGATGCAAATAAAAAGATCCCGATCATCATGCTGAGCGCTGCGGGTGAGATACATGATAAAGTGGAAGCCTTTAATATTGGCGCGGATGATTATATTGTAAAACCATTTCATTTTGTTGAATTGTTCGCACGGGTAAAGGTATTTCTGAAACGCTCTGAACTTCCTGCATCAACAGATAAGATCGTTGTAGAAGATATGGAGATCAATTTCCTGAATAAAACAGTTACGCGAAACGGCGTCAACATCAACCTCACAGCAAAAGAATTCACCCTGCTTGTATTGCTTGCACGCAACCGCGACCGCGTGATATCCAAGCAGGAGATATTGGAAAAAGTATGGGATCTCAGTTTCGATACCGGAACCAATACGATCGAAGTGTACATCAGCTTTCTCCGCAATAAGATCGATAAACCCTTTGAGCACAAACTCATACACACGAAACCTGGATTTGGTTATTACATCAAATAAATCCACCGTGCAATGAACCTCAAACTACGCTTTGCACTGTTGTTTACTTTTTTTGTAGCGGTTATCCTGTTTATATCCTGCATCACTATTTATGTATCATTTTCCAGCACACGCGAAGAAGATTATTATGCGCGGGTAAGCAAAGAAGGAGAAGAAGTACATAATATTTTTCTAAACGCAAAAGAAAACAAACAGGCAGCAACGCATAAGTTTATCAAAGAAACGCATGATAAAGCATTGTTCAGTGAGCGCATCTTTATGCTCGATTCTGCAAACAATACTGTTTTCCAATATCCCGACAGTATAAAATCCCCACCCGTTGTTGTATCAAATGAAAAACTGCGAAGCGGCGGTGAATACCGTTTTACAGATGATAAAGGTTACCAGGGTATTGCCATGTTCATGCCCCAGACCAACTCTTATATTTTTATTTGGGGTTATGACAGAAGCGGGTTACTGAAACTCAAAAACCTGAAACTCATCCTCATCTTTGTTTTCTTTGGTGCGCTTTTATTATCTGCATTTGTTTCTTTTCTTTTTGTAAGGGAAGCCGTAAGGCCATTGAAAGACCTGGCGCTGCAGATGCAGAAAACAACCGTACAAAATCTAACCGAACGCGTAGACGAAACACAGGCGAAAGATGAGATCAGCGAGATCGCCAAAAATTTCAACGCAATGCTGGAGCGGCTGAGCAAAGCCTTTGAGTTCCAGAAAAATTTTGTATACCATGCTTCACATGAATTGCGCACGCCATTGGCAACCATGCTATCACTCACTGAATCGGCATTGAATAAAACAATGCCTGAGATCGAATACAAAAAAATATTGTTGTCATTAAAAGAAGAGCAGCAGGAACTGATAGAACTTACAAATTCTTTATTGCTCATCTCGCAATTCGAACACATGGGTTTTGTGGAAGAATGGCCGCGT
>JABDAP010000092.1:0-6634 GCA_013289065.1 Bacteroidota bacterium
ATTTGGCCCCGGAACTGCCGGTGGCGGCGGTACTTACAGTGGCAACATGGATGATATCTTCAGCCATTTCGGTGATATTTTCGGCGATGATGTGTTTGGTAATTTCTTTGGCAGCGGCCGACGCAGCGGTGGTGGCGGGGGAAGGATCCGCGGGCAACGCGGAAGCAACCTCCGTATCAAATTAAAACTCACTTATGAAGAAATTGCGAAAGGCGTTGTAAAAAATGTAAAGGTCAAGAAACATGTATTGTGTACCACCTGCGGCGGCAGTGGTGCGAAAGATAAAAATAGTTTACAAACCTGTGCCACCTGTAACGGAAGCGGCCAGGTTAGAAAAGTAACCAGCACTTTTCTCGGACAGATGCAAACAGTTACAACCTGTCCAACCTGTAATGGCGAAGGAACAACTGTTACCGCAAAATGCGCCTCATGTAAAGGAGAAGGCAGAGTGTATGGTGAAGAAACTATCAGCATTGAAATACCGGCAGGTGTGCAGGAAGGCATGCAGCTTAGTATGAGCGGAAAAGGCAATGCAGGCGAGCGGGGAGGAATGGCGGGTGATTTAATTATACAAATAGAAGAGGAGCCGCATGCAGAATTGCACAGGGATGGATTGAATGTTGCGTATGACCTGCATATTTCTTTTCCTGATGCAGCTTTTGGTACGCAGGTAGAAGTGCCCACGATCGATGGCAGAGCGAAAATAAAAATACCGCCGGGTACGCAGAGCGGAAAAATATTCCGGTTAAAAGGGAAAGGTTTTCCGGAAGTACAGGGTTATGGAAAAGGCGATCAGTTGATACAGGTAAATGTATGGACGCCACAACACCTGAACGCAGAAGAAAAAGCAGCGCTTGAAAAAATGCATGGCAGTGAAAATTTTAAACCGAATCCGAATAAAGGTGATAAGAGTTTCTTTGATCGCTTGAGAGATGCGTTTAATTAATACGTATAATTAAATAAATTCAGATCTTTTCGTGAGACGTGAATCGTGAGGCGTGAGTTTATCTCGCACCCACGTCTCACGATTCACGACTCACGATTGTAAAAGCATCCTCTTTTATTTTAATAATTATTTGAGCATTATTTTTCAAGCACCAACACCTGGAAAGAACCCGCGATCATTTTGGGCCTTGCGCCTTTTGCAGCATCAGCTGGTAATGGCTCGTAATCGGCTGTTGGCAAAAACAGTTTATGTGTTTTTTCATCGATCGTAATAGTTCTTGCGCCTCTTTTTGTTTTTACATTATCGATCACTTTAAATTCATTTGCCGATACTTCCTGTATCACCGTTACGGTTCCTTCGCCATTGGAAGCGAATACGAGTTTGGTTGACGGATCGAATGCAGCGCCATCCGTGCCGTCGCCGGTAGGCAGTGTAGCAACAACTTTGCCATTCGTGGCATCCATTACCACCAGCACTTTATCGCAGGTGGCAAATAACCTGTTTGTTTTTACATCAATGGCAAGCCCGGTAGGGCCTTCTGCACCTAATGGCCAGTGTGCCACAACTTTATTGGCAACAATATCAACTGCAACGATCTCATTTTTATCTTCTGCATTCACAAATAATTTTCCTGCATGATCGCTGACAACCGTTTCTAATTTTGCGCCATCGAGTGATACGGTGGCTACCACCTGGTCGGTGGCAGGATCGATAACAGACAGATCACCACCGGTATGATTGCTGGTAACGATCCTTTTTGAGAATGGATCGTACATGATCCAGTCGGGATTTTTTCCAACAGCTATCTGTCCTAAAATATTACCGGTCTTCAGATCAAATACGGTCACATTATTCAGGCGGCCATTGCTGGTATAACCTTTTCCCAATGCATCGGCAAAAGCAATTCCATGAACGCCTGTGGTGTTTGGAATAAAACCGAGTGAATCGCCCGATGTTTTGTCAAGAATATTTACCTGTGAACCGTGTGATAAATATAATTTGTTCGAACCCGGATCGGAAGCGGGATAATCCCATCCGCCCGGGCTGGCTATATGAAATATTTTGCTGACATGGTAACCGGATTGTGCAGTGGCATTAATGATACATAAGGCTGCGAAGGATAAAAAGAGCATTGTTTTTTTCATGATATAGTTTTTAGTATTGGCGGATTGGTGGATTGCGGATTAACAGGATCTCAATTCGTAGTTCACTAATATAATTCGTTTAATCTTTTTCTTCTTTAATAAATTTTCCATTCGCATCGAAAACGATATCTTTTCCTTTTACGGCCGCTTCGTAATTGATCGTGCCGTCGGCCTTCGTTATTTTTGCACCGCCTTTTACAGTAATGCCTTTATAATGTTGCTGCATATAAGCAGTAACGGCAGCAGGTAATTCGCTTGCTTTTATTTCTATTTCTGATTCTTTCAGCACACCTTTTGCATCATAAATTACAGAAAGCTTTTGGCCTTTCTGCTCGAAGCTGGCTTCGTAGTTGCCATCTTCTTTTTCCCATTTTACATTGGCCACGCCCGGATAAACTTTCGCGAATGCTGCTTTTGCAGCAGCAGGCGCACCGGCCATCTGCGCAGATGCAGCAATTGTTGTAAAAACAAGTACTGCCATAAAGATCTTTTTCATGTGTTTGTTTTTTATGGTGATCGGGTCGATCAAACCTAACTATCCTTTTTGTAGACATTCTGAATTATCCGTTCCAGTTCTTTTCTCTTTTATACAGCAACCGTATCATGCTCGGCAATACGATCAATAATAATGGCAATGCAATAACAAAACCACCGATCACTGCAATGGCCAATGGCTGGTGCAGTTGTGCGCCCGTGCCAATGCCCAGTGCGATCGGCATCAACGCAATGATGGCGCCTAATGCTGTCATTAATTTTGGACGTAAACGTGTTGAGATAGAATAGATGATCGCCTGGTCGGGATCGTTTGAAATTTTTACAGATTCCCGGAACTGTAAGAAAGTAAAGATGGCATTTTCACCAATGATACCAACGATCATGATCAATCCTGTGTAGCTGCCTACATTCAATGGCGTGTGTGTAAAATACAATCCCATATAACTTCCGCTGATACCTAACACTGCAATGAGTAAAATGGTAAAAGCGATCCTGAAATCCCTGAATAAAAAAAGTATCACACCAAAAACCAATAAGCTGGATGTGATCAATATCATCAGCAATTCTTTAAATGACTGTTGCTGATCAGCGAATGCACCGCCATATGCAATTGCATAACCCTGCGGCAATGAAACGGAATCGGTTACATTCTGCCGGATATCTTTCATCACACTTCCCAGATCACGGTTCTCCAAACGTGCGGTTACCACACCCATCGATTGCAGGTCTTCCCTTTCAATTTCTGCATCACCGGTATTCAGGTGAACGGATGCCAGTTGATTGATCGGCTTTAATTTTCCGTTTGGCAGGAATATGGGTGTTTTATCGATATCGGCCACACTCAATGTTTTATTGCCGGGATATACCAAACGGATATTGCTTAATTGATTCCTGTCGTACACCGTTCCCACAACATTTCCTTCCAGTGATGATTGTAATTGATATTGCAGGTTTGACGGTGTAATGCCAAACTGCGCCAGTGTTGTATAATCCGGCTCGATATTGATCGATGGCCCCGCAATCACAATTCCATCAAATACATCTGCCGTTCCTTCAACATGTGAAATGATACCCGAAACTTTTCTCGACAACTCCTGTAATTTCTGCTGGTCGCTGCCAAATATCTTTACTTCAACGGGTTGAACGGATGTCATCAGGTCGCCCAGCATATCGCCGATCACCTGCCCGAAATCTATACGCAGCGCGGGTTGCGAAGCTTCTACCTGTTTGCGGATATCGCTGATCACATCTTCGGTTGACTTATCTCTTTGTTTTTTTAACTGTATCAGATAATCGCCGCGATTGGGTTCAGTAATAAAAAAACCCATCTGCGTTCCTGTCCTTCTGCTGTATGCTTCTACTTCGGGTGTGGCTACAATTATTTTTTCTACCTGTCTTAATATCCTATCCGTTTCTTCCAGCGATGTGCCGGGTGGTGAATTGTAATCGAGCACAATGCTTCCTTCATCCATCTCCGGTAAAAAACCTGTTTCTAATTTTGGGTAGATATAATAAACAGAAAATCCCAAAGCGAGTATGATCAAAAAACTAAATAAAGGCCGTTTGATAAAAAATCCAACCCAGCGCTGGTTCTTTACGGTATGTGGTTTTATTTTTTTCCCGAATGAGTTGGTACCTGATGCATTCCTTGTAAACAATAAATAAATAACGGGCAACACGATCCATGTTACAAAAAATGAACAGACCAGTGTAATGATCATCGTGTCTGTCATCACTTTAAAATAAGCGCCCGCCACGCCGCTCATTAAAGCAAAGGGCAGAAAAATAACAATGGTGCTCAGTGATGAACCGATCATTGCCGGCAATAAATATCTGACCGCTTTCTGTACTAGTGTTGTGGTGGGTTCTTCCGGATGTTCTTCATGTGTGCGGTGGATCTGTTCCACCACAACGATCGCATCATCGATGATCAACCCGATGGCAGCGGCAATGGCGCCGAGTGTCATGATGTTCAATGTCTGGCCGATAGTAAATAAACATATGACCGACAAACACAAGATCACCGGGATGGTTATTAAGATAACGGCGCTTGCTTTGAAAGAACGTAAAAAGATGATCGCAACAAGTATGGCAAGGCCGAGGCCTATGAACAAACTGTCGGTAACGCTTTTAATAGATTCTTTTACAAAGTCCGCCTGCACATAAAATGGCTGGATGGATACGTCTTTTGGAATGATCTTTTTTAGTTCATCCAGTTTTGCATTCATCTGATCGCTCAATGCAACAAGGTTTGCATTGGGCTGTTTGATTACGGCAAGTAATATGCCCTCATGCCCGTTGGCATTGATCTTCACATATTCTTTGGCTTCCTGTATCTGCACATCGGCAATATCTTTCAGCAGTATGATGCGTTTGCTGTTGTTGCTTAATACGATCTGCTCCAGTTGCTCTTTTGATGAAACAGATGCATCGGTAACCGTTAAATAAAGCAAACGGTAATCGGAGAGATAACCATTTGATTTGATAAAATTCGTTTGGCTCAATGCCGTATTGATATTATCCGGCGTAATACCCAGCGTATTCATTTTCTGGATATTCAGTGTGAGCCAGTATTCTTTTTCTTTACCACCGATAACACGGATCTCTGAAACACCTTCTACTTGTGATAAAAAGGGTTTGATGGTGTACATCGCCAGCAATTTCATTTCAATGGGCGAACGGTTCTTGCTTTCCAGTGAAAAACCGGTGATGGGAAGGATAGAAGGATTCATGCGCTCCACCGTGATCTGTATATCCGGCGGCAATGAATTTTTGATCTCATTTATTTTTGATTCGATGCGTTGCTGGCTGATATCAATATTCGCTTTCCAGTCCATGAATGCAGAGATCTCGCAGGTACCGCGGCTTGTGGTGCTTCTGATCTTTTGCAGATCAGGAACCTGTTTGATCGCATTTTCCAATTGGCGTGTTACCGTGATCATCATTTTTTTTACAGGCTGCTGGCCCGCATCTGCGATGATCTTTATTTTAGGAAAAGTTATTTCAGGAAATAAAGCGGTCTGCAGTTTACTATATGCAAACAATCCACCCATAATGATGATGACCACCAGAATGGTTACGGGGTTCTTATAAGAAGTAAAGAAATTTTTCATCAGCAGAATTATTTGATAACAGTTACTTTGGCTGTGTCGGGCAGCCCGTAATTTCCTGTAAGAAGTATTTTATCTGTTGGATTCAGTGGCGGCGAAAGGATCTCTACTTTGTCTGATGTTTCCAAACCTTTTTGTATCGGCACTTTCACCGCAGTTACACTATCGATCATTTTCATGATCCAGAACTGGCTCTGTATCTCATCCGATAATACCGCTGATTTTAATAATGAAACCGTGTTTGGTTTTGTTTTCTTTATCAGGCTCACTTTTGCGATCAGGTTTTCCGGTATCTGTTTATCCGTGTTTACTTTGATCACATAATTCTGTGTTTGCGAAACGGCATCTACTGTTGGCAGCGCCATGTCTACATGCCCTGCCAGTACGGTTCCATCAGGTAATTTCAGATCCAGCTCATGGTTGCCGGGCAAGAAAGGTTTTAATTCATATGGAAGGTCAAGAATAAAAACAAAACTTTTTGTATCGGTTATCACCGCCATCTGTTCGCCATCCTGCACATAATCGCCGGAACGGTAATTGAGTTGCGTAATATAACCGGTGCCTGGCGATTTGATATGGATCACTCCATCAAAATGCAGTGATGTATCCAATGCTGTGATCGTATTGCCGAGGCTCTGTGCTTCTTTTGTTTTGATAACAAATAATTCCTGCCCCTTCGTTACAAATCTTCCCATTTCTGTATTCACTACCTGCAGATAGCCGTTGGCGCTGGATTTCACGTAGGTCTTTAATAAGAAAGAAGACACTGCATTCAGTTCCACTGCATCTTCCATATTACCCCGTAATGGTTCAGTGAGTGTAACGGGTGTGGCGCCTGCTTCTGTTTTTTCATCGGCCGGCGCAGCTTCTTTTTTCTCGGGTTCTGTTTTTGATTTGCATGCAGCAAATACAGAAACGAGCAGCATAATGCAAAGAAT
>JABDAP010000092.1:6644-7658 GCA_013289065.1 Bacteroidota bacterium
GCATACGTCCTTTATTTTTTGTTCCAGTAATTGATCTGGTTGATCAACTGAAGTTTGGTAATGGTATTTTGAGTAATGATATTTTTTGCAGTGAGATAATTACCGATCGCAAGTATATAATCCGGCATTCTCGCATCGCCTGTTTCCAGTAATTTCCGGTTCGCTTCGATCAGGGTTTCTGTGTATTTGATCTGTTTGTCTGTTTGGCTGATCAGTTGTTGTGTTGCCTGTAATTGCTGCGACAATTGCGCCACCTGTTGTTCAAACTGCGTTTTAAAATAATCGCGGTAACCCTGTCTTGTCTGCTCAGCGATGGTTAATTTATCATGCTGCATCTTTTTTTGTTTGCCATCATAAATAGGCACTGTTATGTTTACGCCAAAACTGGTTCCGAAATTTTTATAAGGCTGTTCTGCAAAAGAAGTAAGGTAACCGCCATCGGCATACACACTTACTTTAGGTTTGTAATTGTATTCGATCAATGCATGGCTGTTCTTTAGTTTCAAACTGTCTATCCTGAACTGCTGGTAAAAAATAGTGCTCTCCGGTTCGGGTATCACAGCTAACTCTATTACGGGCGTTTTTAAAGGAACGGCGCTGGTATCTTTTATACCCGATAAATAGTTCAACGTAGAAAATTCATTCTGGAACTGGATCTTTATCTGACTGATCAATAATTCCTGTTGTTGTATCGTTACCAAAAAACTCAGGTAATCTGTTTGGCGGTAAATGCCGCGTTCCGTAAGCGTTTTGAGGATAGACTCTTCTTTTTTCAAAAGCGTCAGCACATCATTAAAGAGATCTGCACCATAGCAGGCTATGCAATTTCTTACCGGTATGATCACAACAAACATTATTTTTCCATTCGATTTATTAATTGATATGCATAAGTTGTTACGTTATTTTCTTTGCTCACTAATTTTTTTGATGCAGAGATCAGCTGGCTGAAATTAGCGCCGTTGGTGATCGCACCATCATATCCCCAGCCGCCAATAACAGGCGCATAACTATTTG
>JABDAP010000093.1 GCA_013289065.1 Bacteroidota bacterium
AATGCTTTATTCATTTTTCAAAACGACTGGAGCAAACTGCATCAGGTAAAACTCCACCTGAAAGGAACCGATTTTCAGCTAAAGGTTTGGGAAACTTTATTAAAGATCCCGATGGGGCAATTGTCTACTTATGGAAACATTGCACACCAACTGAATAATCCCAATGCTTCAAGAGCCGTTGGTACAGCCATCGGCAGTAACCCTGTAGCTTTTTTAATTCCCTGCCACAGGATCATTCAATCTTCCGGAACATTCGGTGGTTATATGTGGGGCAATACGCGCAAAACAGCGATCATCGGTTGGGAAGCTGCTAAAACAAATTCCAATTAGCGCAAGTTCCGGGTTTTCTGCAAAAACAATCTTTCTCAATTTTGATAAAACATTATTTATGAAACAGCCTTCATCCAAAACATTTATTCTGATTCATGGTTCATGGCACAGTTCATGGAACTGGCACAAAGTGATCCCTATTCTCGAAAACCTGGGACACAAAGCATTTGCGATCGACCTGCCCGGCATGGGCAGGGACAAAACGCCGATCAGCGAAGTAAAAATGGAAACAACTGTCAGATCCATTTGCAACCTGATCGACAGCATTGAAGGAAAAGTGATCCTTGTTGGCCACAGCAAGAACGGCATCATGATCTCGCAGGCCGCAGAATACAGGCCCGAAAAAATCGAGAAACTTGTATACCTCGCAGCTTATCTTATTCCGAATGGAAAAACACAGGCAGATTATTCTGCGCAGGATGTTACCGGTGTTTTAAAACCATATGTAACCAGGTACCCTGAATTGAATGCACATACGCTGCAGACAGAAATTTATAAAGAAGGCCTGTATCATGACTGCGATGAAAGCATTACAGAACTCGCCAAATTACTACTCAGCCATGAGCCAGTTGAATCAGGCATTACGCCGTTGCAGTTAACTGAAGAAAATTATGGCAGCGTGCCGCGATTCTATATTGAGTGTACAGAAGACAAAGCCGTAACACCATTTATTCAGCAAAAGATGTATACAGAAACGCCGTGTGAAAAAGTATATCGCATACCGGCAAGCCATTCTCCTTTCTTCAGCAGGCCAAATGAATTGTGTGATATTTTTTGTGAGATAGCTGCGAATTAATTTTTTTGCCACAGACATCACAGACCAGCACAGAAAAAATCTGTGTCGATCTGTGATGTCTGTGGCAATTATATTCTACAGCCGAACGGATTGCGACGCAAGGAACGATGCCATCCCCACCACTGCCTGTATTACAATTACTAACTACTAATTATCAATGCACCAACACATGCGTCTGCTTGATCACTCCCATCACAAACACACTCTGCACATGACCGATATTTTCCGCCTGGCTTAATTTGTTTACATGAAAATCGTAGAAGGCGTCCATGCTTTCGGCAACCACTTTCAGCATAAAATCGAATTCACCCGAAATATTGTAGCATTCGATCACTTCATTCAGTTCATGAATTCTTTTGATGAATTTTGCGCCTGCATTTTTGTTGTGCTGTTTCAGCGACACATAACAGATCACCATTAACCCTTTTTTTACTTTGGAATGATCAACCAATGTGGCGTATTGCCTGATCACGCCATTCTCTTCCATCCGTTTAATTCTTTCATGCACAGGTGTAGTGCTTAAATGAATTTTGTCTGATATTTCTTTCACCGTTGCACGCGCATTATGCTGCAATACACGAAGGATCGCCATGTCCTTCTCATCCAATGAAACAACAGCATTAGTGGATTCGTCTTTTTGAATGGCTTTTGGCATATAAAAAAGCTTATTTATTCTACATAAAGATATTTAAACTACCATTTTATCCCAAAAAAAATAAAATTACTATTATTTTATCCTACAAAACTACATTTGCTGTACACAAAACACTAAAATATGTCTACACTTACTAAATCCATCGATTTCAGCCTTGCCCATAAGGTGGCTGATATGAGCCTCGCCGATTGGGGCCGCAAAGAGATCCGTTTAGCCGAAGCTGAAATGCCCGGGCTTATGTCTATCCGCGCAGAATACGGCCCGAGCCAGCCTTTGAAAGGCGCGCGCATCGCGGGTTGCCTTCACATGACCATCCAGACAGCTGTATTGATTGAAACATTGGTTGCATTGGGCGCTGAAGTAAAATGGAGCTCATGTAATATTTTTTCTACACAGGATCAGGCCGCTGCCGCTATTGCCGCTGCCGGTATTGGTGTATTTGCATGGAAAGGGCAGTCGCAGGAAGAAGCCGACTGGTGTATTGAACAGACTTTATTCTTTGGTGGCGCTGACCGTCCATTGAATATGATCCTGGATGATGGAGGTGATTTAACGAATATGGTATTTGATGTTTATCCTGAACTGATCGCAAACATCAAAGGCTTGTCTGAAGAAACCACAACAGGCGTACACCGTTTATATGAGCGTATGGCAAAAGGTACTTTACCTATTCCTGCGATCAATGTAAACGATTCTGTTACCAAATCTAAATTCGATAACAAATACGGTTGCCAGGAATCATTGGTTGATGCGATCCGTCGCGCTACTGATGTGATGATGGCCGGCAAGATCGCAGTAGTTGGCGGTTATGGCGATGTGGGTAAAGGTTCTGCCTTATCATTAAAAGGTGCAGGTTGCCGTGTGATCGTTACTGAAATTGATCCGATCTGTGCATTGCAGGCTGCTATGGAAGGCTTTGAAGTAAAGCCAATGGCAGAAGCGGTGAAAGAAGCTGACATTATCGTTACTGCTTCAGGCTGCCGCGACCTGATCACTGAAAAACATTTCCGTTCAATGAAAGACAAAGCGATCGTTTGTAACATCGGCCACTTTGATATTGAGATCGATGTTGCCTGGTTAAATAAGAACTACGGCCATACAAAAGATACCATCAAACCACAGGTTGACCTGTATAACATTGAAGGAAAAGATATCATCTTATTAGCTGAAGGGCGCTTGGTGAACTTAGGTTGCGCCACCGGCCACCCAAGTTTTGTAATGAGTAATTCATTCTCGAACCAAACACTTGCGCAGATAGAATTATGGAAGAACCATAAGAACTACGAGAACAAAGTGTATGTGTTGCCAAAACACCTGGATGAGAAAGTTGCCCGTTTACACCTTGCCAAAGTTGGCGCTGTGCTGGATGAGTTAACTGATGCACAGGCTGAATACTTAGGCCTTTCTAAGGTTGGCCCTTTCAAAGCTGAAAATGAAAGGGGCTCAGGTGTACTTTCCTGGCAATATCATCCAGGTTGGGCTGCTCTTTGAAATTGAGCTTGATGTGCTCGATCGCCTCGGCGATGCGGCTGTAGTTGATGTTGTTTTGTGTTGTCATTTCGTTTGTATTATACTACAAAGAACGAAACTGTTATAAACCTGTAAAACCCGGAACTTGCTATTTTGTAAAACACATTATAGACCCAGCTCCATAATATAATCATTCATAAAAAAACCTTCCCCGATCTCCAGGTCAATCTCTTTGGTAATAACAAAACCATGTTTTTCATAAAAACCTTTGGCATTGTTTACACGGTTTACCTGTAAGATCAATTTGTTTCCGCCGTTTTCTTTTGCATAATTCACTGTTTCCATCAGCAACGCTTTACCTGCACCGGTTTTTTGTGTGATGGGGATCACGTATAATTTATTGAGTTTAAACATACCATCGCCTTCAGCAGAAACAGAAGCAAAACCAAACACATCGCTTTCGAGCGCTGCCATATAAAATTGATGGCCCTTGTTCATCTGTTCCTCTAAAGAGTTTTCACTGTACATCCAGTTAAGCATGTATTGGAGTTGTTCGGGCGAAAGAATATTTCCATATGCATCCGGCCATGTTGCCTGTGCAATACGGCGGATATCTGCAATGTCTGCTGTGGTTGCTTTTCGTATAATAAGTTGTGTACTCATTATTTTTATGGGTAATGTATTTTCTTTTTCGAAAAGAATTTTTTGTTCAGCCAATGAGCTGCATAAGCACTGGCAGTGCCAACAACAGCGCCGGCAATTACATCAGAAGGATAGTGCTCACCAAGATACAATCTTGAATAACCAACACACCCTGCCCAAACAAAAGCAGGAACCGTTACATACCATTTTTTATAAATCAATGCCAGTGAAGTAGCAGTAGCAAAAGAAAGTGATGTATGTGCGGAAGGAAATGAATGCCCGTTCTCACTTCCATCATAAGGAAAAATATCCAGCGGATATTTTTGATAGGGTCGTTGCCTGTTGATGATGATCTTTAAAGCTTCTGTGGCAACCGCCGCTATGGCAACGCTTCCCAACACTTCAATTGATTGCGATTTGAGATGGTCGTCTTTGTTTAATAAAGCAACCGCAAATAAGCTAACCGGAACCGCTACCGAGATGGGCTCAGCAGTGGAAGAAAATGTTCTCCATACATTACTATTGGGATGCGTTGGGTTGATGTTCTTTAATAGATCAATATCCCAGTTCTGTGCATAGTTGTTTTGCAGGAACAGGCAACAGACAATAAAATAAAGCGTTTTTATCATGATAGATTTTAGCTGTTGTTGGTTAGGCGGCCATAAGTTGTCAGGAAAAATTTCATGCAAAGCTGCAAAGCCGAAAATAAGGCGCCAGATAAGCTTTGTGAACTTTGCTCCTTATGCGCCTTTGCGTGAAATTTCCCGATAGTTGAAAGACTATAAATTCTGTAAACTTTCTTCGATCGTTTTTATCCTTGCTTCTGCATCCGATTGTTTTTTTCTTTCCAGTTCTATCACTTCAGTTTTTGCATTTTGTACAAAACGTTCGTTGCTGAGTTTTTTGATCACTGCTTCAAGGAATTTTTTCTGGTGCTCAAGATCTTTCAGCAATTCTGTTTTTAATGTGGCAGAATCTAACTGTTGTTCCGATTCAATAAAAAATTTATCTTTTTCAACAGCCACAACAATTGTATTGGTTACAACTGAATCAGTATAAGAAATACTTTCTGCATTTACCTGTTTCAGCAAAATGTTTTCAATGTCGCGGTAATTGGCAGTTAATGCAGTCTGTATATGTAACCTGATCGGGTCTTTTGGTTTGAGCTGGTTTTTATTTCTTGCGTCACGTAAAGAAGAAATAACCTGTTTTAATAATTCACCCGCTTCCAGAACTGAGGTATCAAATGGTTGTAAAGGCGCGGTTTGTTTCACACAAAGATCATCCGTTTTATTTTGCAGCAAATGATAGATCTCTTCTGAAATGAATGGCATAAAAGGATGCAGTAACTGCATCAGCTCTTCAAAATAGCTTATTGTTTTTTGATACACTTCAGCATCAACAGGTTGTTCAAATCCCGGTTTGATCCATTCAAGATACCAACTGCAGAAATCATCCCATATCAATGAATAGATCGTTTTTAATGCTTCGCTTAAACGAAACTGGTTCATCATTTCATCTACTTCAGTTTTTACCTGATTGAGGCGATGACCGAACCAGGTAATGGCGAAATCGTGAGCCGTGAGCCGTGAGCCGTGAGTTTTATTTTCTAACTCACGATTCTCGTCTGACGACTGACGGCCTTCCCACATCTTCAGCAACTTCAATGCGTTCCAGAGTTTGTTATTAAAATTTCTTCCCTGCTCAAGTGAAGATTCATCAAATAAAATATCATTGCCGGCGGGTGATGCGATCATGATGCCGAACCTTACTGCATCTGCACCGTACTGATCGATCAGCCCGAGAAGATCCGGCGAGTTGCCGAGGCTCTTGCTCATTTTTCTTCCCTGCTTATCGCGAACGATGCCTGTGAAATACACATCACGAAAAGGTTTTTCGCCCATGTATTCAAAACCCGCCATGATCATCCTTGCCACCCAGAAAAAAATAATTTCGGGTGCTGTTACCAATGTGTTGGTTGGATAATAATATTTTATTTCTTCATTACCCGGATCAGAATATCCTTTGAACACTTCGAAGGGCCAGAGCCAACTGGAGAACCAGGTATCGAGAACATCATCGTCCTGCCCTAATTCCTCAATTTTGAATTTTGAATTTTGAATTTTGAATTGTTCGAATGCTTCTTCTTTCGATCTGGCAACCACAAAACTTCCATCAGGCGCATAATACGCAGGAATGCGATGGCCCCATGTTAACTGGCGGCTGATACACCAGTCGCGGATATTCTCCATCCAGTTCCGGTAAAGGTTTTTGAATTTGGGCGGATAGAATTTGATTTCTTCATCCATCACCGAACGCAAAGCCGGCTCACTCAGTTTCTGCATGCTTACCCACCATTGCAGGCTCAGCCGCGGTTCTACTACCACATCCGTTCTTTCTGAATAACCTACTTCACTGGTGTACTCTTCGGTCTTGTCTATAAAATTTCCTTCTTCAAGTAACTGTACTATTTTTTTCCGTGCAGCAAATCTTTCTTCGCCAACTAATATTTGTGCGGCTTCGCTTAATGTACCATCGTCATTGAATATATCAACCACCTCAAGGTTATGTTTTTGCCCGAGCTGGTAATCGTTCATATCATGTGCAGGCGTTACTTTCAATGCACCTGTTCCAAAATCCATAGCTACATATTCATCGGCGATCACAGGTATGCGGCGGTTGATCAACGGAACGATCACATGCTTGCCTTGTAAATGTTTATACCGATCATCTTTTGGATGCACACAAACAGCCGTATCGCCCATAATGGTTTCGGGGCGCACTGTAGCGATGGTGATGAAGTTGTCAGATGACAGTTGTTGGTTTACAGAAGCAGCATTACTGTCATCTGTCAACTTATTTCCTTCATCTATTCTATACCTGAGAAAATATAATTTCTGTTTTGTTTCTTTTCTTATCACTTCCTCATCACTCAAAGCGGTCTTTGCTTTAACATCCCAGTTGATCATGCGTTTGCCGCGATAGATCCATCCTTTGTTATGCAGGTCAACAAAAACACTGATCACCGATCTGTAATACGCATCATCCATGGTAAAAGAAACGCGGTTCCAGTCGAGGCTGCAGCCCAGTTTCTTTAACTGCTGTAAAATGATACCGCCATATTTTTCTTTCCATTCCCATGCATACCTCATGAATTCATCGCGGCTGAGCGATGATTTGGCGATGCCTCTTTCGCGAAGCATACCCACCACTTTTGCTTCAGTGGCAATTGAAGCATGATCGGTACCCGGTACCCAGCATGCATTCTTACCCTGCATCCTTGCGCGGCGAACAAGAATATCCTGGATGGAATTATTCAGGCAATGTCCCATGTGCAAAACACCGGTAACATTAGGAGGAGGTATTAC
The DNA here is from genome assembly GCA_013289065.1 of Bacteroidota bacterium. Taxonomy (GTDB): domain Bacteria; phylum Bacteroidota; class Bacteroidia; order Chitinophagales; family Chitinophagaceae; genus Sediminibacterium. Next base: position 7,262 of record JABDAP010000093.1, read on the forward strand.
GATCGTGTACGGCTCGCGTTCATCCGGTTTGCTGTTGAAATAACCTTTGCTCAGCCAATGTTCATACCATTTGGCTTCTATTTCATTGGGAATATAATTTTTACTCAGTTCCATTGTACGCTTAACGCTTAATGCAGAATGCTTAACGCGTTAGGTTAGCATTTATGCTGTTTAAAGGATTGCAAAAGTAAGGAAACGGGAA
>JABDAP010000094.1 GCA_013289065.1 Bacteroidota bacterium
AGAGGATCATACAATATTCCAGCAAAACATTTTTGGCCGGCCTGAGCTCATTCCTTTTATTATCGGTTTCCGCCAGATCAGTCAATTCGATTCTGTTGGCAATGCGATCGAGTCAAAAGCTACCGGAAAGATCAGGCGGCAGTTACCTGGTTTTGATACTTTAAGAGAGAACATACTGGTGGTATTGCCCGGCAAAAAATTAGAATGCCTGTTTAAAAAAATTGCGCTCAATAAAGATTCGTGTATCCTTTTTCGTTTACGTGAATTAAATGACGATAAGAACATGGCATGGAAATCAACCGGCCATTTACTCGCTTTGAATGGCATAGAAGCAGGCCATGCATACCTGCTTGAAGTAAAATATGCAGGCATGGTAAAATCGAATACGTATGAGATCCGTACACTTCCTTTCTGGTATCAGCGATCATGGGCGGTGGCCGTATTTATTTTACTCGGCATCCTCTTCTTAACAGGATCGCCTTACCTGCTTTACCGATACAGGCTTCGAAGAGAAAGACAAAAAAGACAACGCGCGGAAGAGCAACTCAAAACCGTGCAGAGCCAGTTGAATCCTCACTTTGTTTACAATGCGCTAAGTTCGATCGAAGGGCTTATTACCAATAATGAAAATGACAGGGCCAACGAATACCTTTCTTCTTTTTCGGATATCATGCGCGATACATTCAGAAACAGCGATGTATTATTTATCAGCCTTGCGCAGGATCTGGAAATGCTCGAAAAATATATTTGCCTGGAGCAGTTACGTTTTGAATTCAGATACGAGATATTCATTGGCCCCGGGCTCGATCCGGATAAGATAGAATTCCCTCCTATGTTCCTGCAGCCGGTTGTAGAAAATGCGGTAAAGCATGGCGTGGCCGGAATGCGGAACATGGGCATGATATCTATTTCATTTGAAGGCAAAGAAAAAAATCTTGAGATCACCATAAAAGACAACGGAATAAAACAAAACAAAAAAAATGCAAAAGGAAACGGTTACGGGATGCAGCTTACAAAAGAACGAATCGACCACCTGAAAAAAATATATAAAAAAGAAAATATCAGCTTTTGCCTGAACCATGGAGACAATGGCACCACCGTTGTATTTGAATTCGAAAACTGGATAAAAAATTCTTATGAGGACGATCATCATTGAAGACGAGAGACAGAATACGATACACCTGAAAGGCATGTTAGCGAAACATTGCAGGCAGGTAGAAGTTATCGGTGAGGCGGCGGATGCTGATGAAGGTATTCTGCTGATCACCCAACTGAAACCGGAACTTATTTTTCTCGATATCGTGATGCCGGGTAAGTCGGGCTTTGACCTGCTTGCCGCGCTCGGCAGTTATGACTTTGAAGTGATCTTTGTAACAGGCTATGACCAGTATGGCATACAGGCAGTAAAATTTTCTGCACTGGATTACCTGCTAAAACCTGTTAAAGTAAAAGAACTGCGCGAAGCAGTTGCCAAGGCCGAAACAAAAACACAACACAAACAAACGCATGAACGGATACGCAACCTTCTTTCTCTGATCAATACCCAAAAAGCATTTCACCGCATCATATTGCCACTGATGAAAGAACACCGGCTGGTGAACCCGGAAGACATTATCCGTTGTGAAGCTGTAAATAATTATACAAAATTTTATCTCGCCAACAATGAAACGCTGCTTGTTTCAAAAGGGATCTATGAATATGCTGAGATATTAGATGAATATCATTTCATACGCTGTCATCAATCGCACCTCGTAAACGGAAAATTTGTGAAGAGCCTTTTAAAAGATGATGCAATACTGGAACTGCTTCTCTACGATGGAACCCGCATTCCGGTTTCGAGGCTCAAAAAAGAAATGGTTAAAAAGAAACTGGTTGTAAAATGACCATAAAAAAAGAACAGGCACTAACGCCTGTTCCGTGTTCAAAGCCCCCCAAAAAAACAAAAAATTATCTTGGTGCGTCTGTAATATTCTTAACGGCTACCTGCCATTTACCCGGCACACCCACACTCACCGCTTTGTTTGATCCGCGTATAGCATCCTGCGCAGAAAAATACAATGGCCAGCCTTTGTACGTTACCTGCGTTTTGCCGGCGAATGTAAAACTTGCGAATAATGTTTTATCCAAAATAGATGGCACTGTTATATGATCCGGTTGAAAGAACGGGAAAGCTGCGTAGTTCGTCAGATCAACTTTTGTAAATTTATTGTTGCTCAAACTATCTGCACTAAAAGTGTAAAGAGTGAATCCGGATGCATCGGTAAAATAGGTTGTGGTGCCGGTTCCGATAGTGTAATCAGATTTGTAATTGTTTCCATCAAGCCCTGTTAACTGTTTATTGGCAAGCATAACTGTGTAATCAGGTTTTGCCATAAACCACAGGCCGCTAAAACCATCTCCTTTTGTTGATCCTGCCGCTTCCGCCACATTACTGGTATTACCGTAACTATCGGATGTTGAAGGTGAATATGAATACAATGGCCAGCCTTTGTAAGTAACCTGTTTATTTCCATTCGCCCTGGTTATTGTAGCAAAATCGGTTGCCTGTAAATTTGCATCGAGCTTTGCAGTAGTAAGGTCAACAGTAAATGGGATCCATAAACTTTCGCAGGCTCCTGTGCAGGAACTGATGCCATCCGCATCATTTGCAAACATGTATAACGTTTGCCCCTTTCCATTGGTTAAATAGGCGCCTGCTGTGCCATTGGCGATATTGATGTCATTTTTAGGCAGGTCATCAGCGGTATTTTTTTTACAGCTGCTTATTGATAAGATCAGTGCGGACAATACGATGCCGATAGAAAATAATTTCGTCATTTTCGAGCTTTTAAATTTTAAAATAATTGATTGATCAGTGAAAATATCGTTGCAGGTTTTTTTGTTTGAGGCAATTTATGCTGGCCTCATTACAAAAGAAACATTACAACGGTCTCAAACCCATTGCCGCCGGCAACAATGGATATTCCAGTATCTTTTCATCATCCGGGAAGAGGCGATCCTGCAGCTGAAAAAATAATGCGGAGATTTTTTTATCAGATTCATCATCATGATCTATAACAAATCTGTTGTTCGTTTTTAATTTTATCTGACATATTAAACGAGGCGTTTTTATAAAGGTTGCTTTGATAAAAAATATTAACCCTGTATTATTTTTTTTACAACTTCATTAAGGCATGCAACGAATTTTCATAAAAAATCCGTTGCATTTATTTTTTATTCGTTTGTCGGGCCTATTTACAAAACACTTGCGTTGTTAATATATCATTGCGTTCTTTGCGCACCCTTTCCTTTCTTTGCGCTGCTGCTTTTACAATGCTTATGTATCGCAAAGGCTGCAATGGGTGCGCAATGAACGCAAACGAAAATGCATTTGTTAGGTACTACAACCAACGGGGTACTGCTGTACGCCAACTGAATTATTTTCTTATCTCATTTACTTAACAATTTTGCGAAGGGCTATCGCACTTTAAAAAAACCAGCTCATTCATTTAGGGGAATCCACGAAAGAGGCTTATGCATGTTGCTGAACGGGGAGAAATACGATGACTGTTTTATTATTTTCATATCAGGTATTGCTAAAAAACAACCTTTACGTTTTCTTTTTATAGCAGGTTGCCTAAGATTGAAAATATTTTGATCTGACTAAATCAAATATTTCAATCATCCAAATAATTACTTTTTGCTGTATGCATATTTTATTTTCATTTACAACATCTTTCTGATCTGTTATAGTTTTCATCCGGAGAAATAAAATAAATACCGTTCATACAATTTATTTAATCGCAAAAGCAATTATTCCGTTTGGGAAGAAAAATCCATGACATTACATCTTTGTTATTATGCAACAGAGAAGAATACTTTGGTGTCAGCCGTTACAAAATTTTTGTTTATGAAATTCAGCAAAGGCTTTTTTTTCTTCCTGCTGGTTCCCGCAACTGTTATCAGTACAGGCTGCACAAAAAATTACAATGATGTGCCAGCCCCGGCAACTCCAGCCATAAAAGTAATGGTGACAACATTGGCCGGTGATGGTACTGACGGCTATGGAAACGGTACCGCCCTCGCCGCAAAATTCAGTGCGCCTATTGATGTGGCTGTTGCTTCAGATGGAACTGTGTATGTAGCCGATTATCTTAATCACCGGATCCGGAAAATAGCGAACGGGCAGGTAACAACATTCGCAGGCAATCAAACCCGCGCCATTCTGGATGATATGGGCGAAGCGGCATCGTTCAAAGATCCGTACCGTATTGCAGTAGATGCAGATAACAATGTTTATGTACTGGATCAGTCAGATCCACGCATTCGTAAAATATCTCCCGGCGCTGTTGTAACAACTTATGCAGGCACAGACCAACCCGGTTTTTTGAACGGTGGATCGCTAATAGCCCAATTTGCCTTAAACGCCGAAGGCATTGTTACGGATGGCCAGGGCAATGTTTATGTTGGAGATACTTTTAATAACCGTATCCGGAAGATCGGTACATCAGCGCAGGTAAGTACTTTATCGGGTGATGGCAAAGAAGGATTAAATGATGGAAATCCGGATGTTGCGGAATTCAGGTTTCCCGATGGCATTACGATAGATAACCAGGGAAATTTATACGTAATAGATAATAATTTTTATATCCGCAAAATTACACCGGCGGGTGTGGTTTCCAGGTTTGCCGGCAGTGGTGTGCAGGGAAGAAAAGATGGCAACCGTGATGAAGCACAGTTTTATTCGATCGGCGATATTGTTGCAGATAGCCACGGTAACTTATATGTATCGGATGACAATACGATCCGGAAAATTACACCAGATGGCACTGTTTCTACTATCGCCGGAAACGGAACGCGCGGCTATGCCGATGGCGATGGGCCAACAGCAAGGTTTAAAGATATTATAGGACTTGGAATAGATGTGCAGGGAAATATTTATGCGGCGGATGTGAATAATAACCGCATTCGAAAAATAAGTTTTCCGTGATGAAATTTCTCCGCCTGAAGGAAAGATCAATTATTTTCCATTTATTCTTTTGCGTTTCAGGCCAACCCGGGCCGGTAAATTTTTCTGTAGTAAGTTTTGCTTCCAGGAAAGAATAAGCGCTTGATAATGGCGGTTTAATTTGTACAGGTTCAGTTTTCCTGCATGCAAAATTCAAACATACAAGAAGGAGCGATAGAACTAAAAAAACAGGCGGCACAAGTTTGGCTTTAAATTTTCGCATTGATCGGATCTTAAAAATTTCTTGATTGGATATTTATTTCGATGCAAAGATCAAAATCAGCAGTTAAATAAAATACGGGAAAAACACCTTATTTATTCTTTGGCGTTTTCAGTAAGAAATATTTATGCAGTGGATGTAAATAATGACCGCATCCGAAAAATAAGTTTTCCGTAAATGCGATGGGCAGTTAAAAGCCACGAAATTTACCGCGGAGGGCGCAAAGTTTTTCGCAGAGGGGGGCGCAGCGTTGCGTAATTAAATAAAAATCTATTTCCTTGCAAGCCGCTTTGCTTCACGTGCTTCTCCTTCCACCAGTTTTTTTAATCCTTTGAGTATCTTTTCCCATCCTTTCACTGATCTTTTAAAACGTTTTTCGGCGCCATCGCCCTGTCCTACATCATCCGTTATGGATAAGATGGTTTTACCGTTTTCATATTCGAGTTCATCAGTTACTACGGAACTGGTTTTGCCTTTATTGCGGAGTGTGTATTGCAGCAGTTTACCGGGTTGTATCTTATTGATCCTGCCCTTGAGCTCGATAGGGACAAAAAAGAACATCCACCCTTTAAAAGTGATGGGGCTGCCCGGTTTCCATTGAGAGATCACACGGCAGTTATAAAAATATTCTTTTGTCTTTTCCGGGTTGGTCAGTGCATCCCATACCGTTTTCAGTTCGGCCCTGATGGTGATGCTTTTCCTGACAATAAAGTCTTTCATGGCGCGAGTTTAGTTAACCTATGAAAAAATAATGCCAGTAGTGAGTTTTGTTATGCAGTAAACAGGTGAAATGAGCTATAATTAAAAATAACTCACCAGCGTTTCGAGGCTGACAGGCTTTTCCATAATGCGGAAAGGCACTCCTTCAAGCGAAGTAACCATGAATATCGATTCGTACGCACTTATTAAAGTGATGCGTAGTTTGGGAAAACGTTTCTGAATACCGGGCGCCTGTTTCCAGCCAACGGCATCGGGCAGGTTGTTATCAAGCAGCAAAACATCAAATGGTTTTTCTTCCAGCAATTTAAGGCCTTCTGTAAAAGTGTGCGCTGGATGCACTTCATAATCCCGCTTACCCAGGTAATCTTTAATCAACAGGTAAAAATCTTTTTCATCATCTATTACTAAAACTCTACGCATAATGTGACTGCAAATTTACAACCTTTACAGTTCTGAGCGGCTGCAAAAATAAAATGTTAAAGCCCGGGCTGCGATTGAACACGCAGGTGTATCTAACAGGAAATAAATAAACCACATGAAAACATTTATCCTTTCCCTTGCTGCAGCCATGGTGCTTTTTTTTACAAGTTGTGTAAAAGATGCCGGCACCGGCACTTCCAGTATAACTTTTCAACTGAAAGCCGCTACATCGGCTGTAAATGGCGCAGGCATTGTATGGACAGCAGGCACGGCCGGTGTTGCCAGTACCAAGATCGAAGCAAAGAAAAACGATAGTTCGGCTGTTGAATTCAAAGCAGACCCCAATGTGCAGCTGGATCTTTTTGGGGCAGTGAATATTTCCAATATTTCAGTCCCTTCCGGCACTTTCCGCCATGTAGAATTCAGAACAGAACTACAGCCATTGAGCAGCAAACCCACGCTTTTTCTCGACGGAAATTATACAGCCGGCGGCGTTACAACACCTATTTCGTTTGATGTGGAAACAGCTGTTACGGTTATTTCGGATAGAGACAGCATTGTAATCGCTGCAACCACCAGTACTTATACAGCATTAACTACGGTAGCATTGGTAACACTTACACAGGATGTAACAGAAGCCGACCTGAAAGCTGCTACACGTAACAGCGCCGGAAAAATTATTATTTCAGCTGTATCGAATGTGGCCGTATATAATAAAATGTTAGCCAACCTTGCAAAACCACAGGTGATCGATTTTAAATAAGGGCAGTAAACATACTTCAACAGAATCCCGGATAAAATGATCCGGGATTTTTTGTTTTGTATATTGATAAGAAACGGGAAAAAACCCGTTGCAGAAACCCCGCAATATGTTTAGTTTGTTCATCTGATAATTGTAAAACTTAAAACTTAAAACTTAAAACTTAAAACTTAAAACTTAAAACTTA
>JABDAP010000095.1 GCA_013289065.1 Bacteroidota bacterium
TTTATGCGATCGCCAAACTGCCAATCGATGACGCGGATATATTTTGCCAGTGGCTACTCGAAAATTTTTCTTATCAGAACCAGACGGTAATGCTTGCTCCCGCAACCGGCTTTTATGGAACACCCGGTTTAGGCAGACAAGAAGTTCGTTTAGCATACGTATTAAATTTAAACGACATAAATAAAGCCATGGATTGCCTTGAACAAGCTTTAAAGGAATATAAATGTTCAAAATAGTTTGATAATCAATGTAATTAAGGATAATAAATAATAATGTTAAAACATCAAATATTATATAATAATTATTATAATATTATTATTTTGTTATTAAAATGATATTTTATTAACAAAATATCATTTATACTATTTTTTAAGTGCGTTTTTAGTTCTATTTATCCATATATTTGTATTGTCAGGCAGAAATAAAGCTGACAGGTTCTTACAAGATCTATTTATCTTTTTTCTTATATGGCAAGCAATCGAAGACGTCCCCTGTTTCTACAGGGGACTTTTTTATGGAATAGCGTTAACCTTAAGTCTGCCAATTAAACATCCTGCTCAATATTAAAAAACAATACCCTTGCGGTGTAAGGGTATTTATTATTCAAAGGGGATATCAACTTTCTTAATCCTTTTTGCCGGCAGGTGGCTGACCTGGCCTTTCACCGGGTCTTGGTGGATGCAATGTCTTTTCTATCTCTGTATATTTTTTATACTGCGCCTCGCTTAATACAGATCTGATCTTTGCGTCACGGGCCTGGCTTAATTTATCTACTTCTTCTTTACTTCCCGGGGGCGGAGGAGGAGGTGGTGGTGGCGGTGTTTCAGCCTTTCCATTTTTTGCACGGAGCTTGTCCATCTCAATAAAAAAATCTTTGTATGCTGCTTCTATTTTTGTTTTCTGAGCAACGGTAAGCGTGATCTCTTTGCTGATCTTTTCAGATACATGTTTTAGTTTTTCTTCTGTGCCTGGTGGTTTTGGTGGTTGCTGCGGCTGTGCCATCGCGCATAATACAACCATACTCATGACTGAAAATAAAATGAATTTCTTTTTCATACCGGTGGGTTTGATGATAAAATTTGTTTGCATACAAGGATCTTTTGTTGCTGACCCTTTTTTACATTGGATGCACAAACAGTAGCAAAACCTTTGCTGAAAAAAAACTATTGCTGTGGCGGTGGCGGGCCTCTCCTGTCATCACCTCCAGGTGGCGGGCCGTCGGGCATTCCTTCGCCTCTGCGTGGTGGAAGGCCTTGTTGTTTGCCAGGCGGAGGTGGAGCTATCATACGCAATACTTCCTGCAAAACATTATCAAACTTTTTCTGCTGTGTTTCGTTACATAATTTTCTTATCTGTTGAAAATGCCGAAACGTAATGATATCTGATTGTTGATCCGCAACAGTAGATGCGCGTGCAGCTTTGGCAAGGGCAGAATCAGAAATATCCGGTTGCTGCAATAAAGCGAAGAAAGCATCTTTGGCTGCACGGTTATTTTTACGGGCTTCCATGATATCCTGTTGGTATTGGCTGCGCAGTTGAATCAGTTTTTGTTTTTGTGTTGAATCAAAACCAATTTCTTTTACCAGAAAATCCACCACGCCCGAACCCGCTCCCGGCGGAGGGCCCGGCCTTCTGTCGCGCACAAGCCAGAAAGCCGTGATCGTAGCAATATTCAATGTGATCAGCAGTATGAATGCGATGACCCACCATTTATTCCTGTTGAAATAACTCATTTGTTTGTTTTATCAGTATAAACAGAAGACTCACTGAGTTCGTACTCCTGTGCAAATTTTTGAATATCGGTTGCTGTTCCTTGTGTAACAGGTTGTTCCTGACTGGATGTTTTAATATAATGGTTGATGGCCGTAATATTTAAAACAACCAATAAGAACAGTGTAACAAAAGACACGGCAGGTTTTGTAATAATCATCCAGAAACTATTGGCGGGAGCTGGGCTCTTTTCAAGTTTTGCCTGTAAACGCGTATAAAAAAATGGCGGCATTTCAGCCCTGCTGATACCATCGATGCTTTCTGTTATCTTCTCAATTTCTTCATGTGTAAATTTTCTTTGTTCCATAGACATCCGTTTTTAATCGTTTGCATAATACTGTTGTAACTGTTTGCGCAGGTTTTCTTTTGCACGGTGCATCAGTGCTTCAACTGCTTTTATGGTTACATTCATGATATCGGCTGTTTCTTCATAACTCAATCCCTCAGCTTTGATCAGCGTAAAAGCGATGCGTTGGTTTTCAGGTAACTTCTGCATGGCTTTAAAAAGAAGGGCCGCTCTTTCTTTATTATCCAGCTGAACACCAGGGTGATGAAAATGAACTGCTTCTTCTTTCTCACTTAACCCGATCCATGATCTTAAATTTGCTATCCGCTTCTGCGATCTTTTTTTCCGCTCTGCATCCAGTGCCTTGGAAACCGCTACGCGGTATAACCAGGTTGACAATTTCGCATCTCCCCTGAATCCTTTTATCGAATGATATACCTGGATAAATACTTCCTGCGATACATCTTCGGCATCCTGCATATCCTGTACAATACTCAACACAGTGTTATATACCATGTGCTGCCATGTTTCTACCAACTGCTTAAAAGCCAGCTGATCGCCTTTTTGCAGGGAAAGAATTAGCTCCTGGTCGTTCAAATATTGCCTTATTAAGTGGTTAGACGTTACAACGTACAAAAACCTTCGCCGAAAGTCAACAAAAGCTTCCGTATTTTCATTCACGCACACTTCGGTAAAATTTGTAACTATTTGTTGAGAGCCAGCGTTTTATATTTTTTCCGGAACCAGTGGATCAGAAAAACAATGATATAAAAGCTGCAAACTCTATTCTCAGAGTATCAATAGTAACAGCATGAATAAACCATTTTCTTTTTTTCCTGGTATTGCTTTGCTGCTATCATCTGCTATGCTTCATGCACAGGGTTACCAGGCTTTGCACGGGTCTGCATTTACAGGCAGCACGGCTGTTTTTAATAATCCCGCTTCGTCCGTCACATCGGCTTATAAATGGGATCTGACTCTTTTTTCTGTGCAGGCCAAGATCAGCACTAATGCATTATACATCAAATCCGGTTCCGGAATAAGTATGCAGGAAGATATTAACAGCAAATTCGTACATGCCAATTTTGATGTGAGCCTTCTGAATTTTTTATACAAGCCTGATAATGACCATGCATTCAATTTCGGGATACGTGCAAGAAGTTATACGCATTCCAAAACCATGCCCTTCCTCTATACGGATTCGATCAACAGTATTCACAGTTTTCTTATTACCAATGCAGCTGCACCTTATATCCAGGGATTTATTACCCATACAGGATGGATAGAAGCTGATCTCAATTATTCACAGGTATTAATGGAAAATGATCATTCAAAATTAAGCGGTGGTGTTACGTTGCAGATCATGAAGGGTATTTCTGCTGCTTTTGCCAAGATCAATAAAGTAAGCTATCTCGAAGCAAAGAACGGAACGGATACCAGTTTTACTTTTACCAATGGCAGCGGGTCTTATGGCTATTCTGCCGGTTATGAAGCTAATAATTTAAAAGATTTTAATAACAATACTCTGAGCGCATTGGGATTGAGTATGGGTATTGAATACATGACCTACAACAGCGAAGCAAATGCCGGCGCAATAAATAATAATATCAATTACGATTGGAAAATTGGCGTGAGCCTGATGGATCTTGGCGCCAATTCATTTAAACCGGGAAAAAGTTCCAGCCAGTTTTATCAACCGGATCCGTCAATTGCTGATGCTGATATTGACAAAAAAATAAATAACACGAGTAGCCTGCAGGAGTTTACAGATTCAATTTCCACTTTATTTTCAAACAGTTCGAAGATCGTAAACAATTTTACTATAACCAATCCTACAAGGCTTATTATCAATGTTGATAAAAACCTGGGAAATCATTTTTATGTAAATGGCGAGATGAGTTTGAATTTTTATTCTACCTCCAGTTATACCAAGCTGCGAACAAGAGAATTGAATTTATTAACGGTAACGCCGAGATGGGAAACGATCGGGCTGGGTGTTTATTTGCCGTTGCAATATAATACGCAGGGACAATTATGGGTTGGTGCAGCAGTTAAGCTTGGGCCATTGGTGGTTGGCTTTCACAACTTTGGCATTTTAAAGAAAGATGCCTTGTTAAATGGTGGTGGTTATGTATTGCTTTCTATCCATCCATTCAACAAAAAAAATATAATGGGCAAACTGGATTGCCCGCAATAACATGGCTCATGCCTGTAAACAAAATCTCTGTGCTGAAAAGATCAACACAGAGATTTACAATAAGGTTACACAAGAAATGTGCAGCAACTGACGATCAAAAAAGGTTATTCGGCGGACTGGATATTAGCAGCCTGCTTACCCTTTTTACCATCTGTTATATCAAATGATACTTTTTGACCTTCTTTCAAAGATTTGAATCCGCCCATATTGATGGCAGAAAAATGTGCAAACAGATCTTCACCACCATCATCCGGTGTGATAAATCCGAAACCTTTTGAATCATTGAACCATTTTACAACTCCTGTTGGCATAGTATTAAGTATTTATAGGTTAAATGTAGTGATTTTCGTTGATTTTCGTGTTTTTCCTCCAACTTAACTCAATGGTGAACCCCGAAACAGTAAAGCCCCCGTTTAAACGGGGGCCTTGCTTATGGAATACCGGTTCTTTATTTTTTAGCCTCTTCCTTTTTTTCCATGGTTATCATCTTTCTTCCATTCGTTATGGCGCGGATGATCTTTGTTCTCAAAATATTTATTGTCATGGCTGTCGCGTATCGCCTGCTGATCATGTTTGCCTTTAAATGATGCATACTTTTTCCGGTACATGTCATTGTGGAGCCAGGGTTTTGATTCGTTAGCCACTACTTTATGCGCCGTGTATAAATCAAAATTCCTGTAGCGCGCAGGCAGTGAAGAAGTAGTTATCCACCGCCCGTTTTCCATATAGGTATATTGTTTTGAACTTACGTTGTAATAGGTTTCAATATCAGGGATATAATAATTATCTACATGATCATATCCAACAGGCCCCCATAAAGGCTGCGTACCGATATTAACATTCAAACTTAAACTCAGTTGAGCCCGTGTTTCAGTAAAAGAGAAAGCACCGGACAACAGTAGGATAAAAAGAATTTTTTTCATGATTTTTATTTTTGATTGATTTTTTATGAGCAGGATCTTTTGAAATTTATTTTGTTAGTTACCCAAAGCAGATCCTGTTGCCAAAATTGATATTACACTTTAACTGAAGGAAATTACATAATTCAGGGTTTTCTATTTATTAAATTCGGTGAAGGGCAAATAAAAAGGCCCACACAAATACATGTACGGGCCCATTTGATTCTTTTCATATATGCTTCTTATGCTTCTGCAGCCAGAACACCTTTGAAGAACCCGATCGATTCTGCAATACCCACTAACGGGTCGGTCATATCTTTTTCATATTCAATACTGCAAACTCCTTTGTAATTTATTTTTTGTAACGATTTAACCAACGCCGGAAAGTCAATGATACCACGGCCTATCTCAATGGCTTTACCTTCTTCTACGCCGGCCGTTACATCTTTGATGTGCAGTTCGAACAGCCTGTCTTTGTATTCTTTTACTACCTGCTCGGGCAAAACTCCCGCTCTTCTTGTATGGCCGATATCGATACAAAGCCCCATACGCGGATCTTTGTTTTTGATCCTGTCGTATACATCTTTCGGGCTCGGGTACAATGGATCTTTGGGCCCGTGATTATGAATAGCGACGCGCATATCATATTCCTTTGCTTTTTGTTCAACGTGATCGATCAGGTCATAATTAGGTGCACAAACGATCAGATTAACCCCCACCATTTTTGCATATTGGAAAGCCTGGTCAACCGTTTCTTTTGTTTTCATATAGATCACACCAACTGCATAAACATTGATGCCGGCTTCTTTAAATTTTGCCATGGCCGCGTTGATCGTTTCCTGGCTGCTGTTCAATGGCAGATGAATTTCTTTGACAGAAAGATTGGACACACCAATTTTTTTCATCATGGCAATTGATTTATCCAGGTCGAATTTTGCAAAAGTGTAACCGGCAACACCCACCTGCAAAGTTTGTTTTGCAGCTGCACTGTTTTCACTCAGCGAATGAAATGATGAAGATTTGCCGATCAACGGAACAGCCACTGACCCGGCGAGCCCCATTGCAGCTTTCTGAAGAAAATTTCTACGTGATGATGACATGCGATCGATTTTTTAGGGTTGAAGATAATAGAGTGATAAGTTGTAAGTAGTAAATTATAAGTAATGAGTTGTGTTTATACTTTCGGTTCCCATCCTTTTTCGTATTCGCGGCCCCATAGTTTCATTGCCTGTGTATCGTCTTTGATATGGCCATTTGTTTGATCGATATGTAAAGTATGCCCCACGCGTTGTGAAATATTTCCGAGCTGAACCCAGAGTGTACTTTTGTAACCCGTTTCCACATCGGCATTCGGGCGCTTGCTTACACGCACGGAGTCTAAAAAGTTAGCGATGTGTACTGCATCCAATCCTTCATTCGGGCTCGCGGTATTTCTTCCGTCGATCACTGCATTTGATTTTATTTCTTTCAGTATGTTTCCTTTTTCATCAAATATGGTATACCCATTATGGCCTGTTTGCATAATTCCTTTATCGCCATAAAACATCACACCGCGATCTGTTCCCTGCACCTTAAAACCGCTGCAGCTGCGGCCCTCCCACAATACCGTTGCTTCGGGACAATTATAAGTGATCAGTTGTGTATCGGGTGTTTGCCAGTCATCAGAAAAATAATAACGGCCGCCGGTTGAGTTAACTTCAAGCGGGTAATCAATTCCCAAACCCCAGCGCGCAACATCAATTTCATGTGTTCCGTTATTCAATGCTTCTCCTGTTCCCCAATGCCAGAACCAGTGCCAGTTATAGTGAATGAGATTATCCTTGTAAGCCATACGTGGCGCAGGCCCTTGCCAGAGATCGTAATCCAGCCCTGCGGGAACCGGTGCATCTTTACCAATACCGATAGACTTGCGTGAATTGGTGTACCAGCATTTTACCAAATGAATTTTTCCGATAGCG
>JABDAP010000096.1 GCA_013289065.1 Bacteroidota bacterium
AGCAAAAAGTGAAGAGAATAAAATAATGCACATTGCTTTACCGATTGGCAAAACTTTCTTAATGGCCAATGACGTTCCGGAAAGCATGGGTAAAACAAATGAAAATGAAAACAGGTCTAAAATATTTGTCAGTGCAGAAAGCCGTGAAGAAGCCGACAAATTATTTAACGGGCTGTCAGCAGGCGGAAATATTGAAATGCCTATTGGCGACAGTCCCTGGGGTTCATATTTTGCGATGTTCAGAGACAAATACGGTATTGAATGGATGATCGACTTTACCCCAAAAGCATAACCGCCAACGAAAATGGAACTGATAAATAGTAATTAATAACGTGTTGTACTAGTACAATACTCCGCGAAACCTCTGCTTCTCTGCGGCTCTGCGGTGAAAATGGTTTACAAATTTGAATCTGCTATTTTTTTTACCGCAGAGGCGCGGAGCGGGTGCAGAGAATTTATTCAGCGTATTGAAAATTCAATAGTACAACACGATAATTATTAGTAAGATGATTGAAGTATTCAAAACAAATGTTCAGAAAAAAACACAAAGCAAAATGCTGCTTTGTGTTTTGTCTGCAACATTTCCATCGTATAAAATTAATTTTGACCTTTCAGATTGTGATAAGGTGCTTAGAGTGGAAGGAGAAAATATGGAAGCGTTGAGAATAATGATACTCGTAAAAGAATATGGATTCAAGTGTGAGATATTAGATTAAAAATCAAAATTCAAAAAGATGAGAAAAATAATCGTCTTATCAATGATCACATTAGACGGAGTAATGCAGGCGCCCGGCGGCCCAAAGGAAGATACATCCGGGGCTTTCAAATATGACGGCTGGACATCACCGTATAGTGACAAAGTGTATGGCGAAGTTGTGCAAAAAGAACTGAAGCAAACTGCAGATTATCTTTTGGGCAGAAAAACGTTTGAGATCTGGGCCGGCTACTGGCCCGAACATGGAGACTTTTGGCCGGGTATCAATAAAGGAATGAAATACGTATTTTCCAAAAGCCTGAAAAAGTCGGACCCAAAAGTTACCGGGTGGAAAAATTCAGTTGTAATAAAAAACCTGGCAGATATCAAAAAACTCAAAAATTCAAAAGGGCCCGACATCCAGGTGTGGGGCAGCAGCAGCCTTGTTCAGTTGTTATTAAAGAATGATCTTGTAGACGAACTCAGGCTCAAAATTCATCCCCTGACTTTAGGAAAAGGAAAAAAACTTTTTAACGGCGGAGCGATACCGGCAGCATTTACATTAACCGCGAGCGCTGTTACATCAACCGGAGTTATTATTGCCAGTTATAAGCGGGCCGGAAAAGTTAACACAGGTACTGTGGGAGCGTAACAAGCAAACAATGAAAAAAATGCCGGGGAAAGGCTAACACCTTTACCTGGTATTTTTTTGAAAACTATTGTAAGCATCAACCGGAGGCGATAAGAAATTTGTTAAATTCAATCGATAAAGCGTATCGCCGTTGGGATAGTGGTATCTTAACTGTTCTATGAGAACGGCCTGTTATCTATCCATACTACTGTTGTTCCCTGTATGGGTAAATGCACAATCCATTAATATAACCGGCACCGTTGTTGATTCATCAGGAAAGCTGCCACTGGCTTTTGTAGGCGTTGTCATCAAAGAAACAAAACAGGGATTGCTAACGGATATTGATGGCAGGTTTATTTTTAAAAACGTTGCTGCAGGCAATACACTCGTTATCAGTTATGTTGGTTATGAAACAAAAGAGATCAGCCTCACTCATTTTGCAAGCCCGCTTGTTATCTCACTACGCAGGAATACCGCTGCATTGAACGAAGTAACGGTTGTGTCGGGGCTCAACCCCGCTCACCGCATCATCAGGCTTGCGCAGGAAAACAAAAAAAGAAACGATCCCATTGAGCTTTCTTCTTTTTCATACAATGCTTATACGATCGCGGCTATGGGAACAGGTTCTTATCTCTGGAACATGGCAAAAAAAAAGGGCGGGATTGCAACGCCTAAAAAAAATACGGCTCCGGCAAAAAATAAAACTGACAGCACAAAAACAAGATCGGTTGCAGCATTTGCGCAGCAGTTGAAAGACAATTATTTATTTGTTACAGAATCTTATACCGAACGGCTGTTTGCTTATCCCAAACTGACAAAAGAAACGGTACTGGCAACAAAAGTATCCGGCATCAAAGATCCCCTGCTGGCGATGACAAGTTCCAGTTTTCAGCCGTTTGGGTTCTACAAAGATTTTATTGTGATGTCTGAAAAATCATATATCAGCCCGCTTATCCCGGGCAGCATTGCCTTGTATAAATTCAACCTGCGCCTCGTGCTGCCGCATGAAAAAGATACTACGTATGTGATCAGTTATGAACCGCTCAAAGGAAAAAATTTCAACGGGTTAAAGGGCGTGCTTTACATTAATTCCGATGGATGGGCCATAGAAAATGTGATCGCGGCTCCTGCTGATGATAAAAGCATGATCATCTCTTTCCGCCTGCAGCAAAAATATGAAAGAGTGCAGAACCATTGGTTTCCCCAGCAGTTAAATACTAACCTGGTACAGAAAGATATATCCAACGACTCTATTCTTTTATATTGGGATACACGCACCTATATAAACAATGTAGCGATCAATCCGGCGCTGGACCGGACTGCATTTTCTGATATCAACCTTGAATTTAAACCGCATGCGGGCAGGCAAACAGAAGCCACCTGGGAAACTATGCGCCCCGACACCCTGCGCTCAAAAGAAAAAGATACCTACCGCGCGTATGAACTTTTACCCAACAGCATTCTCAAGACTTTGAACACGGTCAATCAATTCAGCGAGACACTGGTTACCGGTGTACTTCCCGCAGGAAAAATTGATATCCCTTTAAAATATCTTTTTTCAGGCACCAATCAATACGAAAAACTAAGATTGGGTGCGGGCCTGCAAACGAATACCAGTTTTAGTAAATGGTTTTCCATTGGCGGTTATGGCGGATATGGCTTTGGCGATAAAGCATGGAAGTATGGCGGCAACCTTGAACTTACTTTTAACCGCAGAACCAATACACGCATCCGTTTTTCATTCAGCCAGGATCTGGAAGAGCCTGGAAACGTTGCCTATTTTAATGAGAACAGTTCGCTGTTTTCGGGCCAGGGCTTACGCCATTTTTATGCGTCGAGATTAGACAGCCTGCGGCAGTGGAAAATTGGTTTTACCACCAAACCGCTTCCCTGGTTTCAGACCGATGCATGGTTGCTGACCGAGCAGAGAAATCCGGCGGGTTATACATATAGTTATGACCTCAACAATAACAATATCAGTACGAGCCAATTCAACAACACAGAAGCAGGCATCGGCCTGCGGTTTGAAAGAAATGAGAGTTATGCGAGGATCGGAAGAACAAAAGTTATGATCGCTCCGCCCAGAACACAGATCATGTTCCAGTTGGCGATGGGATTGAAAGGCGTTGCAAATGGCGAGCTGGATTATACGCGCATGGCCATCCAGGTAAATCATCGTATACGTACCAAACAATTTGGCGAGACCTCTGTAGAACTTGACCTGGACCAGGTTTCAGGCGATGTGCCTTACTCCTATTTATTCAACACCAAAGCAAGTGGCGGAAGAGGCAGAGGCGGATCTGCCATTTATTTACGCAACAGTTTTCAAACAGTAGGGCTGTATGAATTTTCTGCCAACAGATCAGCGGCTTTGTTTCTTACCAATAATTTCGGCAGCCTGTTATTCAAACCGAAAAGCATTTATTTCAGGCCCGAATTTGTGCTGGTGCAAAACATCAGTTACGGCAGCCTGTCAAATGCATCCGCACACAAAGGGCTTATCTTACAGGCGCCTGAAAAAGGCTTATTCGAAACCGGTTTACTGGTAAATAATATTTACCGCGTAAACATGAAGTTCTTTTACCTCGGTTTCGGCGCCGGCGTTTTCAGGCGCTATGGCTATTATTCACTGCCCACTGCAAAAGACAATACTGCTTTTAAATTCGGAATTACTACTTCTTTCTGATCGTTGAAGTCGCTTAATTTTGATTAGTTTTTATGGAGCACACTACCGATTTTTTTGTAACCCGTCATTCCATCGTACGAACAATATGGGGCAATGCAGATGCCGTCCTGTTTATTTTTGCAGGTGCTTCCGCTGAGTTCGCACTCAATAAAGCTGTGGACTGGCTATACTTCACCGGCAGGTTGCCTGCCGATCCGCTCGGGAGGTTATTCTCTACAGTTAATTATGCAGGCATGATCGTTTTTTCTGAAACAGCGCAGGCAAATGCGGCGATCGATAAGATCACTTCCATTCATTCGGTTGTTGAACAGCAACGGGATTCAAAAATTCCCGACTGGGCATACCGCGATGTGTTATACATGCTGATCTTTTATTCGATCGCCTCCTTTGAATTGTTACAAAGAAAAATGACGACAGCAGAAAAAAATGAAGTGTATGATGTGTTTTACCGCGTGGGAATAAGAATGGGATTAAAAGCATTGCCAAAGGATTATGCTACATGGGTCGCCGACCGTGAACTTCACCTGTTCAACGACCTTGTGAAAAGTTCACACACAACCGATCTTTACCGCCAATACAAAAAACACCTTGGCAGCATTCGTTTTTTTCTTTTACTGGAATCACAAAAGATGGTATTGCCGCCAACAGCAAAAGATCTGTTGGGATTGAAAAAAAATCAATGGCTGAAACCCATAGTCCCTGTTTACCGGTTGATAAAATATTTACATGGCGACCGGCTGGTTAAAGCGATCCTTCTTCCCAAAAAATACAGGCAGCAGGTAAATGCGTTGGACAGAGATCATTGAATTAAAAAAGCGGCTGATCACAGCCGCTTCTCAAAACCAAATCGTACCTAAGAAAAAAAACAATTTTGCATCAGTCCATTTTATACACAAGTACCGCAAACGTTCCGGGTATTACTTTACGTGTGCCTGCTTCCATATCTGCCACACTTAAATAGATCTTATGTGTTTTGGGATCAAGTGCCATTGTTTTTGCGCGCACCTGTGTGGCAAG
This sequence comes from Bacteroidota bacterium, assembly GCA_013289065.1. Taxonomy (GTDB): domain Bacteria; phylum Bacteroidota; class Bacteroidia; order Chitinophagales; family Chitinophagaceae; genus Sediminibacterium. The sequence goes on from JABDAP010000096.1 coordinate 5,029, forward strand.
TGTTTGAACAAGCGAGTAGCTATCTTTTGTATCCTGGTGAAAGATAGTTGTGGTGGCATCGCCATTGGAACAGAAAACAAGCTTTGTTGCAGGATCATATGCTACTGCATCCACGCCTGCGCCAATGGGTAATGTGGCGATCACTTTTCCCGTTACTGCATCTACAACACTCATCCCTTTATTTTCGCGGCAAACAGTAAAGAGGCGTTGGTTTTTTGAATCGAGTGCAAGACCGGTTGGGCCGCCGCATGGAGATAACGGATAATTCTTAACCACTTTTAATGTCTTTGCATCGATCACATTTAAACTGTTTTTATCTTCCAGGTTATTAAAGATCAAACCATGGCCATCGGGCACTGCGAATTCAGGTCCGCCGCCAAGATCAACAGTTCCGCTTTGTTTTAAATTGACCGCATCGATCACAGAAGCGTTTTTGCTTTCTCCATTAAACGAAAATACCTGTTTTGAAAATGCATCATACATGATCGCATCAGGGCCATTAGCCGTAACAGGAATGGTAGTGATCTTTGCATAAGTCGTCAAATCAAATACCACAACCGCGTTGGCTCTTCCATCGCTGATAAAACCGCGGTTCAGGTCATTGGCTATTGCGATCCCATGCACGCCTTTCATATCACTGATCACACCCACAGGTTTTTCTGTTGCCAGATCGATCACATTCACTGTTGTACCATGAGAAACATAGAGTTTGTTATTTGCCTGGTCGATAGACAAATAATCATAACCGCCATCTCCCGGCAATGATATTTTTTTATCAAAACTGTAAATGTTTTTTTGTGAGCGGGCTGCCAATGCAATAAAAGCGAGGCAGGTAATAATAAATATCTTTTTCATACACTGATTTGAAGTCAAAATAAACTTCAATTCTGTAGCAATTATGTAGAAACCTTATTTCTTTCAATTCACCCTGCTTTTTTCATCGGCCGCACTGCCCTCGTCGTGTTTGCGCTGATCCTTGATCAGCTTGCCGAAAGAATAGCTGAACGAAATCCCGATTGTTCTGCTGTCGAATTTTTCATGATAGCCCGATGTGGTATTCATAAGTCCATTGGTGACGCCTGCGTTTACATGCGTGTTAAATAAATCACGTAAGCTTAAACGCACGGAGGCCTTATTGTTCCAGAATCTTTTTCGCACACCGATATTGAGTACATAATCAGGAACAAAGGTTTCCTGTGCTTCAAAAGTAGCGCCCCGGTAATAGCCACTTTGTTCGATCGTCCAGTTATGTTTGAGTGTGAACTGGTTTACAAGGTTTGCACCGAAATAACCGCCTGCGCTGTCCAAAGGTTGCCCGTAAACAAAAGTGTTATACTTACGATACTGGTATTCTGTGAACCCACTGAGTGTCCACCATTTTGTGGGATGGAAGTTCGCATAAACAGAAAGCCTTGCCACTGTGCCCCTGCCAACATTTCCCGGGCGATCATATTCTTTATTACCGATAAGTTCAACTGTTTCCATAATTCCATCGCGTGTAAAACTGAGCGAGAAACTGGTGGTCAGAAAATTTTTGAAAATGTGTTTGATCTCGAAATTATCAGAGAACACAGGGCGTAAAAAGGGGTTGCCGGTAAAAATGAAGAATTGGTCTACTACAGACACAAAAGGATTCAGATCGCTGAATGATGGGCGGTTGATGCGCCTACCATACGACCAGATCAGTTGATTCCTGGATGCCTTATCAAATTTGTATTGCAGGTAAACTGTCGGGAAAAGATTGGTGTAGCTTCTGTGAAAAGAAGAATCACCCGATACTGTATTACCAAACTGCCTGCCGGAAGAGATCGTATTTTCAAGCCGCAAGCCAAACTGTGCAGAGAAACGGTTCCACTCTTTATTTAAGTTCGTATATACGGCATTGATCTGTTCGCTGTATCTGAAATGATTGGATGAAG
>JABDAP010000097.1:0-6694 GCA_013289065.1 Bacteroidota bacterium
AATACAAAAACAGGTGTGGTAACAGACCAGTACGGTTATTATTCGTTAACGATACCGAAGGGAAGGAATATCATCAGCATACAAAGCCTTGGCATGCGCGATACGCGCCGCCAGCTGATGGTTTACGGCGAAGGAAGGATGAATATTGAATTGCAGCCACAGGTAATTGCCTTAAAGAATGTGATCGTATCATCCGAAAAATCAAGTTTGATACGTGGCATGCAGATGGGTGTGCAGAAAGTAGATATTAAAGCGATCAAACAGGTGCCTGTTGCATTTGGCGAAGCCGATATTTTACGTGTGGTATTAACCATGCCCGGTGTAAAATCTGTGGGTGAAGCGAGTACGGGATTGAATGTGCGCGGAGGTTCTGCCGATCAGAACCTGATCTTATTTAATGATGCTACTATTTATAATCCATCGCACTTCTTTGGATTATTTTCTGCATTCAATCCGGAAGTAGTAAAAGATGTACAGTTATATAAGAGTGTGATCCCCGCAAAATACGGCGGCCGTTTATCATCCGTGCTGGAAGTGAACAGCAGAGAAGGAAATAAAAAAAATATAACCGGTTCGGCAGGTATCGGCTTACTTACGAGCAGGATCAATGTGGAAGGGCCGATCGTAAAAGATAAAACATCATTCATCTTCGGTGCGCGCAGTACCTATGCCAACTGGTTATTGCAGCTTCTCCCCGATCAGTACAAAAACAGTAAAGCGGGTTTTTATGACATCAACCTGAACATCACACACGAGATCAACAAAAAAAATAACCTGTATTTCACCGGTTATCTAAGCAAGGATAATTTTAACCTTAATAACGATACCACCTACCATTACGGCAACCAGAATATTTCGCTGAAATGGAAACATGTATTCAACAATAAATGGTATGCCATTACAGCCGGCGGTTATGACCGTTACAATTATGGCATCTCAAGCGACAGGAACCCTGTTAATGCTTACCAGCTTGCATTTGATGTGAACCAGTCTTATTTCAAAACCTATTTTAATTATTACGCCAGTTCAAAACAGACCATTGAATTTGGGGTGAATACTTTGTTGTACAAACTGCATCCCGGCGATTATACGCCGCTTGGTTCAAAATCTCTCGTAGCGCCAGACCATGTTGCTGCTGAGCAGGGATTGGAAAGTGCATTGTTCCTGGGTGATAAATTTTCATTCAGCCCTGCATTTTCTGTTGAGGGAGCTGTTCGTTATTCTATGTTCAGTTATCTCGGCGCAGCAACAGTTAATAATTATGCACCGGGTATTCCGAAAACAGAAAGCAATATATTAAGTACCACGAGCTATGAAAGCGGCAAGGCGATCAAAACATATGGCGGCCCTGAGATCCGTGCTTCTGCGCGGTATGCATTTACAGAAAATTTTTCTATTAAAGCGGGGTATAATACACAACGGCAATATATCCATGTACTGTCGAATACGGCAGCTATCGCACCAACAGATATCTGGAAGCTGAGCGACCCGAATATCAAACCGCAGTATGGCGACCAGCTTTCGCTCGGCCTTTACCACAACTTCAAAGAGAACACCATTGAAACATCTGTGGAAGTGTATTACAAGACGATGAAAGATTATCTCGACTATAAAAGCGGTGCAACACTCGTACTCAATCATCATATTGAAACAGATGTGGTAACCACGCAGGGTAAAGCATATGGTGTTGAGTTCCTCATTAAAAAAACAACGGGCAAATTCAACGGATGGTTCAGTTACACTTTTTCGAGAACCTTATTGCAGATGAATGACAGCACACAGGGAAACCTGATCAACAAAGGCGCCTACTATCCTGCCAACTACGATAAACCGCATGATGCAACATTTGTAGGCAACTACCGTGTGTCGCACCGTTTCAGTGTTTCCATGAATACAACATATAGTACGGGCAGGCCGATCACTTTGCCTATCGGCAGATTTTTTTATGCAGGCGGTGAAAGAACATTGTATTCAGACAGGAACAGTTACCGCATACCTGATTATTTCCGTATAGACCTGTCGATGAATATCGAGGGCAATCATAAAGTACACCAGTTAACACATAATTCATTTACCATTGGCGTATACAATCTTACCGGCAGGAAAAATCCATACTCGGTTTATTATGTGTCGGAGAATGGTGTGGTTAACGGTTATAAGTTATCCATCTTTGGAAGTGCGATACCGTATATCAATTATAATATCAGGTTTTAAATGAAACAGGTAAAACAAATATTATTGTTCTCATTTTCACAGGTGCTTTTTGGATGCAGGGAAAGTTATACACCGGCACTTAACCTGCCTGCCACCAATTTTCTTGTGGCGGAAGGTTTTATAAATAACAGCGGAGGTGCCACTACAATTACCCTTACACGCACTACCAACCTTACAAGTAAAACAAATCTTGTTTACGAAACAGGCGCCAATGTTCGTGTAGAAGGCAAACTGAATACGATCGGTTTTCAGTTAACAGAAACGGGAAGAGGCGTCTATACAATTCCCCAACTGACATTAAATGCAGTTGATCAGTACCGCATTCATATTAAAACACAGGCGGGCAAAGAATATATATCTGATTATTCTGCAACTCGTTCAACACCCGATATAGACAGCGTTTCATGGCGAAGGGAAAATGGTGGCCTTCAGATTTATGCCAATACACACGATCCACAGGCAAAGACAAAATATTATCAATTCAAGTATGATGAAACATGGGAATTTCATTCGCAGTATACTACTTCAATAAAGCCCATATTCAGTTCGCAGGGAAATATCATCAACATTGCTTACAGGGATTCTGTAACACTCGGCTATGATTCCACGCTGTATAAATGCTGGAAATCTGCCACACTTACCGATGTACTTATCGCCACATCAGAAAAATTAACACAGGATGTTATTTACCTGCAGCCATTGGTATACATACCGATGAACGACTGGAAGACAAGCGTTTTATACAGCATCAATGTAAAAGAGTATGCACTGAGCCATGAAGCGTACCAGTTTTACGCGCAGCTCAAAAAAAATACTGAACAGTTGGGAACCACGTTCGATCAGCAGCCTACTGATAATGCAGGTAACCTGCATTGCATCACCGATCCCGCTGAGCCCGTTGTAGGTTTTATAGAAGTAACACAGGAAAAACAGCAAAGAATATTTATCAGCAGTAAACAGGTACCGGATTGGTTGTATTCATCCGGATGTGCACCGGAAACACCTGTGCCGAATACAACAAACAGTCTTACCATGGCAGGCGCTTTAGGATTAACGCCAACCAATGCTGCTGAATTTACACTTACAGGTGCTATTTCAAAAGTAGGATTTGCAGAAATTGGTTGTGTAGATTGCCGGTCGAGAGGAATTAATACAAAGCCATCGTTTTGGCCTTGATAAAAAATGATCATTCATACTATGGTTGATATGAAAAAGATAATTGTGTTTGTATTTCTCCTGCCGGCCTTTGCCTGCAAGGAAAAATATACGCCAACATTAAACCTTCCGGCCACCAGTTATCTTGTGGTAGAAGGTTTTATCAACAGCGGAACCGGCGCTACCACCATCACATTAACACGAACCACCTCATTAACCAATAAAACAAACCTTGTGTATGAAACCAAAGCAAGTGTACGTATTGAAGGGGTTGCCAATACAATAGGTTTTCCTTTAACAGAAACAACCACTGGCGTATATACCAACGCGCAACTTACACTCAATGCAAATGATCAATACAGGGTGCATATTAAAACGCTGGCGGGAAAAGAATATGTATCCGATTATTCAGCCGTTCGTTCAACACCTGATATGGACAGTGTTTTCTGGAAAAGGGTTGATGGCGGCATCCAGACATATGTGAATACACATGACCCGCAAAACAAAACACGTTACTATCAATACAAGTATGATGAAACATGGGAGTTTCATTCGCTCTATACCAGCAGCTTAAAGTTATTGTATGCCCCGAACGGCAAAATAAGCGGGTTGGGTTATAAAGATTCTGTAACGTTTGGTTATGACCCATCCATTTATTTTTGCTGGAAAACAAACAGCTCCACAAACATTTTGATCAACACGTCTGAAAAACTTACGCAGGATGTGATCACGTTACAGCAATTATCATTCATACCTGCCAACTCCGTTGAGTTAAGTGTTTTGTACAGCATCAATGCAAAACAATATGCGATCAGCCAGCAGGCATACCGGTTTTTAGAGCAGCTCAAAAAAAATACGGAACAACTGGGTACCATTTTCGATGCGCAGCCTTCTGATAATAATGGCAACATCCACTGCATCTCCAACCCCGATGAACCGGCCATTGGTTTTGTAGAAGTATCGCAGGAAAAGCAGCTGCGGTTATTTATCAGTAAGGCACAGGTACCCGATTGGCTATACCTTCCAGGCTGTGCAGCGGAAATATCTATTCCGAATATCCCGGACAGTTTATTGATTGAGGGAGGGCCGCTCAGGGTTACCAATCCAAATATCATCAGCCCAAGCGGATTTATCGCCAGCGCTTTCTTTGCAGACCCCGTTTGCGTGGATTGCACTTTACGCGGGACAAATAAAAAACCGGCATTCTGGCCTTAATAGTATTGTATCGTTATGAAGCACGTAAAAAAAATAATCTGTTGTTCATTTCTTCTGCTTGCTTTTGCGTGTAAGGAAAAATATGTGCCGAATATAAGTTCGCCGGTCACCGGTTATCTGGTTGTGGAAGGATTTATCAACAGCGGTACGGGCCCCACTACAATTACATTATCGCGTTCAACCAAATTAACACAGGTTTCCAATACCATTTATGAAACCAAGGCAAGTGTTCGTGTGGAGGGGCAAACCAATACTACCGGTTTTGCATTAACAGAAACTACCAATGGTGTGTACACCAATCCACAGCTTACACTCAATGCAAACGATCAATACCGTGTACATATCAAAACAACGGATGGAAAAGAATATGTGTCTGATTATTCTGCCATACGCTCAACACCTGATATAGACAGCGTTTCATGGCAGAGGCAGGATGGCGGCGTTCAGTTGTATGTGAGTGCGCATGATGCACAGGCCAAAACAAAATACTATCAATACAAGTATGATGAAACATGGGAGTTCCATTCGCATTATACCAGTTCGCTGAAATTAGTGTACAATGCACAGGGTAAGGTAACCGGTTTGGGTTACAGGGATTCCGTGCATCTCGGTTCCTATGATTCAACTATTTTCAAATGCTGGAAAACGGCGAGCAATACAAACATAGTGATCAGTACTTCCGAAAAACTGACACAGGATGTGATCTATCTTCAGCCAGTTTTATTTATACCGCCGGGCGATGTAAGGCTTAGTGTACTATACAGCATTAATGTAAAACAGTATGCTGTGAGCCAGAGCGGGTACAGGTTTCTTGAGCAACTCAAAAAAAATACTGAACAACTCGGCTCCATTTTTGATGCGCAGCCATCAGATAATAATGGCAATATTCATTGTGTAACCAACCCTTCCGAAGTAGCCATCGGCTTTGTGGAAGTGAGCCAGGAAAAATTACAAAGAATATTTATCAGCCGTGCACAGGTACCTGATTGGGCATATGTTCAGGCATGTGCCGATGAATTGCAGGTGCCCAACAACCCGGATAGCTTGCGTATAAAAGTTGCCGGCTCTAACGGCAGCCTTACAAATGTATTTATGTATGGTGCAACCGGAGGAATAGATATCGTTTTATTTGCCGAAGCCGTATGCGTGGATTGTACATTACGCGGAACAAATAAAAAACCATCATTCTGGCCTTAAAAATTATTACTATCATTTGAATACTATAAAAAAAATAATTTGTTTTTCATTTCTCCTGCCGGCATTTGCCTGCAAGGAAAAATATGTGCCGAATATAAATGCACCGGTTACCGGTTATCTTGTTGTGGAGGGAATTATCAATAACGGAACCGGGCCAACTACTATTACCTTATCCCGCACGATCAAAATATCGCAGATCTCCAATAACGTTATTCAATTAATAATAATGATTTTTTTATGGCCAGAATGAGGGTTTTATATTGGTTCCTTTTAACGTACAGTCTATACACTCCGGAAAAGCGAAACTCACTAATTCTATGGCATTTCCTGAGGTCTTGAATGGATTCGTTGGCATGAGCCCCATCCCGGTTGCATCTGTCAGATCCTTTGGTAAATTTACAAATACCTGTTCGTCTGCGCAATGTGGGTTATACGTCCAGTCCGGCACCTGCAGGTTGCGGATGAATATTCTTTTTTGTTTTTCTTCGCTCACTTCCACAAAGCCGATGGCAGGTTCGGATGCATCGCTGATGCAGTGAATATTACCATTGTTATCCGATGGCTGTGCATCAAAAACAGAACCGAGTTGCTCTGTATTTTTTTTCAGCGCTTCAAGAAAACGATAACCTTTTTGGCTTGCGGCATATTGTTTTACATTAATGCTGTATAATACGCCCAGTTTCCATGAGCCTGGTTCTATGTAGCTGATATGCTGTAATGCAATCACATCTCTGGTCAGCTTTTCCGATGAGGCGATAAGGATATCCAGTAATGTTGCCGATTGCCAGCAGGTATATATGGATAAATTAGGACCAAAGGTTGCGGAATCTAAATAACCCACCGATACAATTTTATTCATTGCATTGCGTACGATCTTTAAACTTGTGGTATAGGTGGAATGAAATTCCCATGT
>JABDAP010000097.1:6704-6796 GCA_013289065.1 Bacteroidota bacterium
GCTTGTATTGATAATACCTTGTTTGATTATTTGCATCATGTGTATCGGCATATATCTGCACGCCGCCATTCTCTCTTCTCCAGTAAACACTG
>JABDAP010000098.1 GCA_013289065.1 Bacteroidota bacterium
CCCGGCGAAGAAAACAAATACCGCGAAGAAAAATATGCAGCCAAATACGAGATCAATATGCTGCGTTGTATTTTCTGCGGTTTGTGCGAAGAAGCCTGTCCGAAAGACGCGATCTATTTAAGTGAAACTTTCACGCCGGCAAATTTCAGCCGTAAGAATTTTATATACGGAAAAGAAGACCTGTTGATACCGGATCCGAAAACGGATCCTGCAGGATATGAAAAGGCGAGAGGTTTGCATGAACCAACAACATCGAGTTAAAAATTAAAAGTTAATAGTTAACAACCGAAAAAATCTGACTATTCACTTTTAACTATTAATTCTTAACTAACAAAAATGAGTACGACCGAAATATTATTTTTCTTTCTAAGTGCACTGGCCATTTTCAGCGCCATTATGGTATTGGTGAGTAAGAACCCTGTGCACAGTGTATTATGGCTGATCGTGGTATTCTTTGCCATCTCCGGACATTATATTTTATTGAACGCACAGTTTTTAGCGATCGTGAATTTAATTGTGTATGCGGGCGCGATCATGGTGCTGTTTTTATTTGTGATCATGCTGATGAACCTGAATGCAGAAACGGAACCGCAGAAACATATCTGGATGAAATTGGCCGGCGCTATTTCAGGCGGCTGCTTTTTACTGATGCTGGTATCGCTTGTTCGCCAGGCAACAGAAATGAATGGAAGAAATGCCCTGATGCTGAATGGAAATATCGGCCTGATCAAAAATCTTGGCAAAGCATTGTTCAGCGATTTTGTTGTTCCGTTCGAAATTACGAGTGTATTATTTTTAAGTGCAATGGTGGGTGCGGTTGTAATTGGAAAGAAAGAATAAATACGCTGAATGCGGTGGACGCTTAACGCAGAACGCTCAAGGCTTAACGCATTTGGTAAAAAAGATTGAAAATTGCGTTAAGCGTCCGCATCAAACGTAAAATAAATTAAAACATTGCGTTCCGCGTTAGGCGTTTCGCATTAAGCGTAAAATAAAATAAATAAAAATTTGCGTTTCGCGTTAAGCGTTCCGCATTCAGCGTAAAAAGCGTAAAAATGCCGATACAATATTATATCTATCTCTGTTTAACCCTGTTCAGCATCGGGATCATTGGTGTGCTCACAAGACGCAATGCCATTATTGTTTTTATGTGCATTGAATTAATGCTGAACGCGGTTAATTTATTACTGGTTGCGTTTTCAAAAATGCATTATAATACGGCAATGGGTGTTGATCCGTCAACATCGGTTGGTGTAGACGGACAGCTGTTTGTATTTTTTATCATGGTGGTAGCAGCGGCAGAAGTAAGCGTTGGGTTGGCGATCATTGTGATGCTGTACAGGAACACGCATTCGGTTGATATTAATTTTTTGAACAGGCTTAAAAATTAGAGTTAATTTTTTTACCCCAGCCCCTAAAGGGGCTTTAGATTCTCTTTACCCCTTTAGGGGCAGGGGCAGAAAAGAAAAGTGAAAGAAAACAAAGGTTGACTATGAGTAAACTCGTTTATCTGGTTCCATTATTCCCGCTGCTTGGTTTCCTGGTCAATGGATTGGGCAGGAAGTCTATGTCGAAATCTTTGATCAGCATCGTTGGCTGCGGATCTTTGTTGCTTTCTTTTGTTGTGAGCGTGTTGATATTTTTTGATGTGAAAGCCAATGGCGGCTCAACTGTTACACTATTTGGTTTTATTGATGCAGACAGTTTTAAAATTCCGTTTGCTTTTCAGATAGACCAGTTATCGTCTTTGTTTTTATTGATCATTACGGGTATTGGTTTTTTAATTCATTTATATTCTTCTGCATACATGCATGAAGAAGAGCCGCAACACTATGGCCGTTACTTCGCGTACCTGAACCTGTTTGTTTTTTCCATGTTGCTGTTAGTGCTGGGCGCTAATTATGTGATCATGTTCATCGGTTGGGAAGGTGTTGGGTTGTGTTCTTATTTACTCATTGGTTTCTGGTTCAAGAACAATACGTACAATTACGCCGCACGAAAAGCATTTGTGATGAACCGCATCGGCGATCTTGGTTTTCTTCTTGCAGTATTCTGGTTGTTATACAAATTAGGTACGGCAACTTATGTAGATGTTTTTGCGGCAACATCACAATTGAGCACGTTTGATATTACTGCTATCACTACCTTATTATTTGTTGGCGCAATGGGAAAAAGCGCGCAGATACCATTGTACACATGGTTACCAGATGCAATGGCCGGCCCAACACCTGTATCAGCATTGATCCACGCGGCAACCATGGTAACCGCAGGTATTTACATGATCGCCCGTAGTAATATTTTATATACGATGGCGCCGGCAACACAAACGCTGGTTGCTGTAGTTGGCCTGGCCACTGCTATTTTTGCTGCAACGATCGCATTGAAACAGAATGATATTAAAAAAGTATTGGCTTACTCAACCGTAAGCCAGCTGGGTTATATGTTTCTGGGATTGGGTGTTGGCGCTTACACCGGTGCTGTGTTTCATGTAATGACACACGCATTTTTTAAAGCATTATTATTTCTTGGCGCCGGCTCGGTTATTCATGCCATGCATCATGAACAGGACATTCGTAAAATGGGCGGATTAAAAAAATACATGCCTATTACCCATATCACATTTTTATTGGCATGCCTCGCAATTGCAGGTATACCGCCATTCTCCGGCTTCTTTTCAAAAGATGAAATACTGACCGCTGCATTTGAAAAAAATCCGCTCTACTATTATATCGGTGTAGCGGGTGCATTAATGACCGCATTTTATATGTTCCGTTTATACACGCTTACATTCCTTGGAAATTTCCGTGGTACGCATGAGCAGGAACATCATGTACATGAAAGCCCATGGCAGATGACGTTCCCGTTGATCGTGCTGGCTATTCTTTCTGTGGTTGGCGGATTGATCGGCATACCTGAAGTATTTGCATCTCATGCACACAGCCTTGAACATTTTCTCGAACCCGTTTTCGCGCAATCGGCATTACTGGCTGAGCATACGAAGTTACCCGCCTCACAGGAATACCTGATGATGGGCGGTTCAACGGTTGCTATCATCATCGTGATCGTTTTGGCAATAAACAGTTATAAAAAATACCAGGCAAAGGAAGAAGAAGCCGCTGGTGTTTCAAAAATACTGGAGCACAAATGGTATGTGGATGAATTGTATGATGCAGTAATTGTAAACCCATTGAATGCATTGGCCGGTTTCTTAAAGAACGTTGTTGAAAAAAGCGGTATCGATGGCCTGGTAAATGGTGTGGGAAGATTAGTGAGTTATGGTTCGCGCCAGTTACGTTTGTTGCAAAGCGGCCAGGTAGGCAATTATATCCTGATCATGGTACTGTCGATGGTGGTATTTTTCCTGATCTGGTTCAATGATGCTACCATCGTCCAGTTTTTTCATAAAATATTTTAACGCCTTTTCGTAAAGAAAAAATATGATCCCTGTTTCTCTCATGTTGATCCCATTGCTTACCGGCCTCGCCACTTTCTTTTTGAAAGATGCCAAAGCGGCGAAAAATTTTGCATTGCTGTCGTCATTGATAACATTGGTTATTGCTGTTACAGGTATTTTTTATATGCAGCCCGCCGGTCTTGCTTTTGATGCAGCCTGGCTACCTGGCCTCGGCAGCCGCTTTTCTTTAATGACCGATGGCATGGGCAAAATGTTATGCCTCTTAACTACCATTTCATTTCCGTTGATTTTTGCAGCTGTTTATAAGAATGAATATAAAAACGCAAATAGTTTTTACGGATTGATGTTGCTTTCGCAGGCAGGATTGCTTGGCGTGTTCCTTGCGGCAGATGCATTGGTGTTTTATTTTTTCTGGGAACTTGCACTGATCCCTGTTTATTTTCTCTGTTCATTGTGGGGCGGCGAAAAAAGGATCGCTGTTACATTCAAATTTTTTGTGTATACATTTATCGGCTCGTTGTTAATGCTGGTCGGAATATTATATCTGTACTTTCACACAACCGATCATTCCTTTGCATTAAGATCTTTTTATAATATTCATTTAGGTACACGGGAAGAAGGATATGCTTTCTGGTTATTCTTTATTGCCTTCGCGATCAAGATGCCCATCTTCCCTTTTCATACATGGCAACCCGACACTTACGAACAATCGCCAACGGCCACAACAATGGTTCTGAGCGGCATCATGGTTAAGATGGGGATCTTTGCAGTGATACGCTGGATCTTACCTGTGTTTCCGAATGCTTCGGCAGATTTTGCAAACGTAGTGATCATCTTATCCATCACCGGAATGCTATACGCATCGTTGATCGCCATCAGGCAGGATGATATCAAAAGGCTGGTTGCCTATTCATCCATCGCCCATATCGGTTTGATGTGCGCAGCCATTTTTTCGCACAATAAAACCGGGCTGGAAGGCGTAATGATACAGATGTTCAATCATGGTATCAATGTGATCGGATTATGGATCGTTGCAGATGTGATCGAACAACAACTAGGTACACGTAAGTTCAGTGAACTTGGCGGCCTCGCACAAAAAGCGCCGGCACTCGCCATATTATTTGTGGTGATGGCGCTGGCAAATATCGCATTGCCGCTCACCAACGCATTTGTGGGTGAATTCCTTATGTTCAACGGTTTGTTCAATTATAATATGTGGATGGCCGCTGTTGCCGGAATCAGTGTAATTCTTGCGGCAGTGTACACATTGAATATGGTACAAAAAATATTATACGGCAATACCGTTGCAGCAACAGAGAATGCAAAAGAAATAAACAGCAACGTACAATGGGTGCTGGTGATATTGGTTGTAATGGTTATTGTGTTGGGCGTATATCCCCAACCATTGATCAACCTGACAAAAGATACCGTTAATGCGGTAATGGTAAATCATTAATTGATGAAATAAGTTTGTGTGATAACACACAAACCCAAGATAAGTTTTATGAATGCAATCATAGTGTCTACTTTACTGGGTGTGGTGATGATGTTCAGCGGCCTCATCACAAAAAACAGGTCAACACAAACTGCTATTGCAGTGTTGGGTTTGCTGATATTGCTAATTGCCAACCTGTTCAACACCTATGGTATATTCGTGGTGAAAGTTGATACGCATTCGCAACTGGTATTTGAAAAATTCGGGCTCTTCTTTAATTCCATCGCCATAGCTGCTACATTGATCTATGTATTATTAAGTGGTAAAGCAATTGAAAATACCGGCATTAATGTGGCCGATCATTATGCACTGATCTTTTTTGTGCTGTGTGGTGTGAGCATCCTTTCTTCTTTTAATGGATTGCTGATGCTGTTCATCGGCATCGAGATCATGTCCATACCATTATACATTTTAACCGGAGCTGATAAACGCAACCTCAAAAGCAACGAAGCCTCACTGAAATATTTTTTGATGGGCGCTTTTTCAACAGGCATCATGCTCATGGGTATCGCATTGATCTATGGTGCAACCGGAAGTTTTACATTGGGTGTAAATAAAATGATCATATCCGGTGGGTTCATGCCCAAAACGGGTTTCCTTGAAATTGCAGGATTGATACTGCTGTTCGTATCCATGTGTTTTAAAGTATCCGCAGCGCCATTTCATTTCTGGACACCCGATGTATACGATGGTGCGCCATCCGTATTCACTTCATTCATGGCAACGATCGTGAAGTCTGCAGGGTTCATTGCATTTGTCCGTTTGTTCGATGAGCACACAACCATACTCGGCCCAACATGGAAACTGCTGCTCGCTTTTGTGATCATTGCAACCTTACTCATCGGTAACATCACAGCAGTATTTCAGCAAAGCGTAAAAAGAATGCTGGCGTATTCAAGTATTGCGCAGGCCGGTTTTATGCTGTTTGCATTATACGGCGCCAACGACCTGGCAAGAGAAGGGATTCTTTTATATGCCACAGCATACAGCCTTGCAACGATTGGTATTTTTTCCGTACTGATCAAAATGCACGACTATACATTCAACGGTTTTAACGGGCTCGCAAAATCGCAGCCTGTATTGGCATTTGCTACAACGGTATGCCTGCTTTCGCTTGCGGGAATTCCTTTAACTGCCGGTTTCTTTGCAAAATATTATATGCTGGCATCTGTAGTAAAAGCCGGCGGCTCGTTGTGGCTGGTAGTGGTTGCCGTATTATTTGCAGCGGTAAGTGTATATTATTATTTCCGTGTGATACAGGCCATGTATTTTAAAGAAGGCGAAGCAGAAACGGCACCCGTTACAACTGGTTTTAAAGCCGGGCTTTTACTACTGGCAGCAGCCATCATATTGATCGGGTTGTTCCCGTCGCTTGTGCTCAACTGGTTCTATTTTTAACCGCTCCTCATA
>JABDAP010000099.1 GCA_013289065.1 Bacteroidota bacterium
CCGGCCAACGGCATGATATATACATCGGCGTTACCCGTTTGCCTTCCGGTAAATGCCACCCATTTCCCATCGGGTGAAATTTTAGCGTTGGTTTCATAACCCTGCATCGCAGTTAAGCGTACTGCCTGGCCCGTTGCAACACTAGCTTTCCAGAGATCGCCTTCAAAACTGAACACAACGGTTTGTCCGTCGGGCGTTAAACAAGGGTACGATAAAAAATACGCTTCATCATTTTGTGAAAATGCATGTATGCATGCGATACATGCCAGCAGAAAGAAAAGCAGCTTTCTCATTACAGTAAGATTTTGGTTGGAAATACAATATAAGATATTATAGAATTTGAGAACCGGGATTATTGATATGCGGTAGCAATCCGTTTAAATTAATTTAAGGAGTCTGGATAGAGATGGCCGGGCGGGGTAATTTTAATTCACAAAAATATTTATATTCCTTTTTCTGAAGGCTATTGTTGCATAGGTATAATTTATTCTTTTTAATCGTCGAATCCTCTGCGAGAGACAGGATCTCCGAAGAATAAAAAAAGCGTACATGCTTGCAAAAAGAAAATATATTTCATGCATTGATTGATAGCTAAGATTTTATTTCGCATCTGTGGTAACAGTTATTTAATAAAATAATTTTATTTAATTTTTTACGATACAAAAGATTATTTATACTTTTATATCTTTCCCCAGAATAGTATTGCGATCAACCACTCGCGTGTATCAAAATTGATGTGCGCATGACATTCATTTGTCTTTTTACATCCCTAAACTGATCAATTGTGAAAATTGAAAAACATCTTTTTGCCCATCCACCATAGGGGTAACAATCCATGCAATTCGTTAAAATATTGCCAAGTGCTCAATAATGACGGTTGGTACGATTGTGGCATTAATTATACTTTAGCACCAAACTCTCATGACTTTCAATATTTTCAAATAGCCTTTACCGACATTCAACTGTTATGAAAAAGATATTAGTTTTAGTACCGATAATATATCTGACAATAGGTTGCAGGAAGGATCCGGGTCAACATTTATCACTTATTTACCCAATGGTAGACATCCATTATGTTGATACGAACTGGCACGACTTGTTCACAAACGGACGAAACGGGTATATTTTTGACAGCATTCACGCATACGATTATCAAAATGGAGTGAAAACATCTTTGGTCACGCCATCAAAGGATTATCCTAACGGCTATAGTCCATATGTTCTTTACCCACAAAGCGGTATCGAAATTGGTAGTGGGAATGGAGATATCGTCAATCGTTACACGGTAACTATTATTCATCTTAAAATGGGTGTTGATGATACGTTAAGGCTTCATTTAACAGGGAGCGCTCCCGTTGAGTCGTCGCATTTTGATTCTATTTGGTACAACGGTGTGTTATCGAAAACGGACACATTTTCGGTGATGAAAAAGTATTAGAATAATAAAAGCCGCTCGGATCGAGCGGCTTTTTAAGTAATGATTGATAGGATTTTCTCTATGCTTCGCTCAAGCAGCAACCGTGTGTTTGCTCCAGGTTCGCAACCGTGGTTTCAGCAACTCCTGATACATCCTCAAATCCATTCTGCGCTTTCTGATATGCTCACCGAATGTTACTGATTTGATGGGATAGCGATTAGGCGGCTTTCGTGTGCTCTTCTTGCACAAGGATATAATCGATACATTAATGCTGTTGCATGACCTTTTACAAACTATAATATATTTATCTCAACAACCCTTTCGGCACAGGCTTCTCAAGCAGATATTTATAAATGAATTTTGTTTTCAGGTTGGTAAAATGCGTACCCTTTGCACCACCCCAGCCATGGCGCCCGTCGGGATATAACATGAATTCAAATTCCTTGCCTTTATCTTCCAGCGCACTGATCAGCTGAATACTGTTTTGCATGTGTACATTATCATCGCTGGTTCCATGAACGATCTGCAGCATGCCTTTGTATTTATCTACATGCGTTAACACGCTGCTGCTTTTATATCCATCCGGATTATTCTGGGGCGTGCCCATGTATCTTTCGGTGTAATGTGTATCATACAAACTCCAGTCGGCAACAGTACCGCCGGCCATTCCATGTGTAAACACATCGGCGCCGTAGGTCAATGCATAGGCGCTCATATAACCGCCATAACTAAAACCGGTGATGCATATTTTGGCGGGATCTGCATGGCCATTAGCGATAAACCATTTTGCCATCGTTTTATAATCGGCCATTTCCCAGAAACCCAGATTGTGATACATATAGTTCACGCCCTCTTTACCAAAGTGCCCGCTGGCGCGGTGATCGAAGGCAACCTGTATCAATCCTTCATTCGCATAGAACTGGCGGTTCGCGTTCCATAACCATGTATCCATTACACTGCCTGCATTCGGGCCGCCATAGATACTGATGAGCATGGGATATTTTTTATTCGGATCCATATGCGCGGGCCAGGTTACTGTGGCAGGAAGGTCATATAAACCATCATCGCTTTTGATACGGATGAGTTCTGTTTTAGCTATATTATAATTATCCATTTCCGGCGATCTCATATCACCTAATTCGCGAACAATTTTTCCATTGTTATCTACCAGCGCCATTTTTGATGGCGTGGTGGTATTATTATACGTAGTAACAAAATACTTTGCGTTTGGCGAAAGATTGGTTTGCGCATGATTGTATTCCCCGAATGTTAAACGCTTTAATCCCGTGCCATTGAACTTCACGCTATACAGATCGGTGCGCGCTGTATTTTCTTTGCTTCTTCCGGTAAAATAAATGGTCTCATTTTTTTCATCTATAAAACGGATATTGGTAACCGTGTATTTTCCGCTGGTGATCGCATTCTTAAGTGTTCCATCCATATTATAGAAATACAAATGGTTCCATCCCGTCTGATCATTTTGCAGGATGGCGCCTTTTCCATTTGCGAGGAAGTTCAAACGCCCGCCGGGCCTGTCTTCCAGGTCGATCCATGTTTTTTGTGTTTCCGAATACCATTCCTTTTTACTGCCGTTGGAAATATTCACTTCATATATTTTCAGGTTATTCTGGTCGCGGTTCATCCAGTAAACCAATAGTGAATGTGTAAGCGGATGCCAGGTAGGCCAGCCAAAATACTGGTCATCTTTTGCATTAAAATCCGCCCAAACGGTATTGCCGCCATCAGGACTGATCAAACCAATTTTTACTTCTGGGTTTTTATCGCCGGGTAAAGGATAGCGTGTTTGCTCAATATATCCATGCTGCCCATCGCTTACATAAATAGGAAACATGGGAACCATGCTTTCATCAAAATGCATGAAGGCTAACGTTTTGCTGTCGGGGCTCCACCAGAATGCGCGGTAACGTGTGGGCCTGCCAAAAATCTCTTCATAATAAACCCAGCTTGCATAACCATTCAATGTGGTGCTGGTGCCATCCGTGGTTAATTGTGTTTCTTTATTTGTGGCAAGATTGTAAGTGTAGAGGTTATTATTTTTTGTGTAACCAACATACATGCTGTCGGGAGAGAACGTTGGATTTTTTTCTTCATCCTTATCATTGGTCAACCTTGTTTCAACGCCATTGTTGCGATAATACAGATCGTTATCACGAACCGTAATTGATTTCCCCGAAGCTGATTCTGCACGCCCGCCGTTACCGCCGCCACCTCTTCTTGCGCCGCCAAAACCGCTGCCGGAGCTGCCTTCCATCGTTTCGGTAAATGTGTTTGCTTTGATATCGAATACATAATTCTTTGCAGCAGAATCCGGATTCATTTTCTGGTTGATGACCACATGTTCATCATCGATCCACCGAACAACGGTTGGCAAAGTATTATAAAAATTCTTTGGCAGTTTGTTAGCGAGAAGGTCGTCGTTGGTAAAATCTTTTTTCTGTGCAGTAACAGATGTGATCGCTGCACAAGTAAGAAACAGGAGCAGCCATTGGGGAGTTCTCATGTGTTTAGTTTTAGGGGGATGAAGATAAGGAATTAAGCTTCCTTATTGCCCCTGCCCCTAAAGGGGTATTGGATTGTGTCAGTTTGAATTCAGAACAAATCAATACTGCGCCTCTGCGCCTTTGCGTGAGAAAAATCCACGCAAAGGCGTCGAGGCGCAGTTTTTATAACAAAAAAATATTAAAGCCTTTTATTATTGAAAAGATGCCTGCTTGCTGCCACGCCTGTTTACCACGAGTTTTTTGGGTTGTGTGGCGGGCGTGGTTTGTTTGATGTTGGCAAGTTGTAAAGCAAGTGTACTGTCTGTTGACCGTAACGAACTTATCTCGGATTGCAATTGCTTTACCTGTTTCTCTACCTGTTCCAGTTTGGCTTTTAAAATGGCCTGGGTGGAATCATCGTTACACGTAGATGCTTTTGATATAAAAGCCGAACAAATAAGTAAGGAAATAATTAATATTTTTTTCATAAAATAATTTTAAAAAAATGAACACCATTTCGGCGACGAAGGAGGAGAAACCTCCTCTTGGCTTTACTACTCTTTTTAATAAGACATTTATTAAACAACATGGGTTTCTTCCCGAGTATTCGGGATTCCTGCTTCGAAAGGGCGTTGTATTTATATTACTACGTTGATCATCTTTCCTTTTACAAAGATAAATTTCTTTACCTCTTTTCCTTCGATCCATTTTTGAATGAGTTCGTTGGACAAAGCAATTTCTTTTACCTGCGCTTCCGTTGCATCCAATGCGATGCTGATATTGGTGCGAACTTTGCCATTGATGCTCACAGGATATTCTTTGGAAGATTCGATCACATATTTTTCTTCGAATGTTGGATAGGCCTGATCCAGCACCGATCCTTCATTGCCAAGCACAAGCCATAATTCTTCGCTGATATGCGGCGCATAAGGCGTGAGAAGGATGATGGCCGGCTCCAATATTTCGCGTTTGTTGCATTTGAGATCGGCGAGTTCGTTTACACAGATCATGAATGCGCTTACGGCTGTGTTGAAGCTGTAACGTTCCGTATCGTCTTCAATTTTTTTAATGGTGCGGTGTAATACTTTCAGTTCGGCTGCGGTTGCTTTTTCATCGTTCCATACTTTGCCTTTCATTTCATCAAAAAATAAGCGCCATAATTTTTTCAGGAAACGGTGAACGCCTTCAATGCCTTTGGTGTCCCATGGTTTGCTTTGTTCAACAGGGCCGAGGAACATTTCATACATGCGGAAAGTATCGGCGCCGTATTTATTTACGAGATCTGTTGGGTCAACAGTGTTGAATTTTGATTTGGACATTTTTTCAACTTCGGAGCCGCAGATGTATTTGCCGTCTTCTTCACTAATAAAAACAGCATTTGCATATTCTCCGTTTCTCCATTTCTTAAATTCCTCGATATTTAGTTCAACGCCATCAACGATATTTACATCAACGTGAATTGGATTTAATTTGGTAAGCATAAATACACCCTCTGAATCCATAGGAAAACTTGTAACATTCTTATGAATCAGATAAACAAGGTCAAAAGTTGGGAGCTTTGAACTAATGAAATCATCATAATATTTTTTTGATACAAAAATCTGTTGATTAGAAAAAACAGGATGACTTACTCTATACACAAACCTCGAACTCCCCTGTATCATTCCCTGGTTCAACAATTTCCTGAAAGGTTCATCAAAACCAATATGGCCGAGATCGTACAAACATTTCGTCCACATGCGGCTGTATAATAAATGGCCCACGGCATGCTCGGTTCCGCCGATGTATAGGTCAACCTGGTTCCAGTAATCGCTTACTTTTCTGTCGCAAAAAGTTTCGTTGTTATGCGGATCCATGTAGCGGAGAAAATACCAACTGCTTCCTGCATAACCGGGCATGGTATTGGTTTCAAGATTGC
>JABDAP010000100.1 GCA_013289065.1 Bacteroidota bacterium
GGCAAAACTGTTTGAACAATCCGGCGCAAAATATATTGTGCTTACTTCCAAGCATCACGATGGGTTTACTTTATGGCCAAGCAAAGATGCCAACCGCACATGGGGCTTTCCCTGGAACGCAATGGATGTAGGCCCTCACAGAGATCTGTTGGGCGATCTGTTTGCAGCAGTAAGAAAAACTTCTGTTCATGCCGGTATGTATTATTCGTTGTACGAATGGTTCAACCCTTTATGGAAAACGGATAAAGCAAAATATGCAACCGATCATGTATGGCCGCAGATGAAAGAACTCATCACCAAATACCAACCCGATGTTTTCTGGACGGATGGCGACTGGGAAGCCAGTGAAGAAACATGGAAATCGAAAGAATTTTTAGCATGGATGTATAATGAGAGCCCTGTAAAAGATAAAGTAGTTACGTACGACCGTTGGGGAAGCGGCTTACGTTTTAAACATGGTGGCGTTTATACGCCCGAATACCAACCCGATCTTGATTTTGAAGATCATGCATGGGAAGAGAGCCGCGGCATGGGTTATTCATACGGTTATAACCGCGAAGAAGATGCATGGGATTATAATTCTGCACAATCACTCGTGTATCACTTATTGGATAAAGTAAGCCGCGGCGGAAATTTTTTATTGGATATCGGCCCCGATGAACACGGAAAGATCCCGCCCATCATGCAGGAAAGATTATTACAGATAGGCGAGTGGCTGAAAATAAACGGGGAAGCCATTTACGGAACCACGCGCTGGCAACAGGCCAACCAGTGGAGCAATGGCAAAAGAGATTACAAAGCAAAGAAAGGAGAGGACATTATGATGAAGCTTACGGTTGATCCCGAACCCGGCTATGCAACAAAAGAAATTTTCTATACCTATAATCCAACTACGAATTCGTTGTATGCCATCTTTCCAAAATATCCATCTAACCGGAAACTGGTTTTGAAAAATATAGATTCGCGCACAGCAACAGGTATTACTTTTTTATCAACCAATGAAAAATTATCTGCAGCAAAAGAAGGTGATGATATGGTGATCTATTTGCCCGAGTACGATCCCAATAAGATCAAGGCGCCATATGCGTATGCGGTAAAAATTAAAAATTTTGGTGCATTTGTTCCCAAACCAAAAATAGCCTTCACTTACCAGGATGATATGCGCAGTGTTTTGGTAACGGTCACAGACAATGACCCGGCAGCAGCGATCACATATTCTGTGAGCGACTCATCACGCACAACATCTGTACAATACACCAGGCCTTTTTTGATGAAGAGAGATGCGATCATCACAGCTTCAGCAACAAAAAACGGTTCTATCCCGAGCAGCCAGTCAATTGCCACATTAACCGGCCTGAGTATGTTCAAAGCGCTGCAGGTGAAAGAACCGGTAGCCGGTATTCATTATAAGTATATCGAGTCTGATGCGATGGACAATATGGATGCGGTATGGAACGGGAAACCCGTAAAAGAAAGTGTAACAGATAAGATCTCGCTTGCCATAAAACAACGCAAAGATAAATTCGCGTTGAATTTTGAAGGATATATCCGCGTTGATGAAACAGGCAGCTGCTCTTTTTTTACTTCGAGCGATGATGGAAGCATTTTATTTATCGATGATAAAGAAATCGTTAACAATGACGGCAAGCATGGCAATACAGAAAAAGAAGGCAGATGTTTGCTTGAGAAGGGATATCACCGTATACAGGTTGTGTATTTTGATAATGGCGGCGATAATAGTTTATCTGTAAGTTACCAACCTTTCGGGCAAAAGAAAATGGAAATACCTGCATCGGTACTATATCATTAAAAAAGTAAAAATTCGATAAGAGAGAAACGAAGAAAAAGAGTGTAAAAAAGAAAACTCTTTTTCTCTTTTCCTTCGTTTCTCTCTTATCGAAACAAAATACAGCTCACTTCAACGCACAAAATCCTACCATGAAGAAATTCTATTTTATTATTACTGTTTTTATCTGTTCATCTCTTCACGCGCAGCGAACGGAAAACATCATCATTGTTACAACCGATGGTTTTCGCTGGCAGGAAGTGTTTGGCGGGATGGAGAAAGACCTTGTGAACGATAAACAATTTAACCAGGGCGACAGTTTGGATATGTATAAAAGATATTGGGCGGATGATGCAGAAGGAAGAAGAAAAAAATTAATGCCTTTTTTGTGGAACACGATCGCTTCTCATGGACAGATCTACGGCAATCGATTACTGGGTAATAAAGTAAATGTTTCCAATCCGTATAAATTTTCCTATCCCGGCTACAGCGAGATCATGTGCGGGTTTGTGGATACGGCCATCAACTCAAACGGTTACATGCCAAACCCGCATACGAACCTGCTTGAATTTTTAAACAAACAAAATAAACTGAAAGGGAAAGTAATGGCTTTTTGTTCATGGGATGCATTTGACCGGATCCTGAATGAAGAGCGCAGCGGTATTCCCGTAACATCTGCGTATGATGTGTATGGTGGAAAGAATCCAACACCCAATCAAAAACTCATCAACGATATGCTGCAGGCCTCGCACCGCGAATGGAACAGCGATGAGTGTTTCGATGTATTCACACATTATGAAGCGATGGAGGAATTGAAAACAAAAAAACCACGTGTATTATACATTGCTTATGGTGAAACCGATGAATGGGCGCACAGTAAAAAATATCGCTCTTATTTAGATGCAGCGCATCAGGTTGATGCATGGCTGAAAGAGATCTGGGATCTTGTACAATCAGACCCGCAGTATAAAAACAAAACAACCATTTTTATTACCAGCGATCATGGCCGCGGAAATAATGCACAGGTTAAATGGACCACACACGGAAAGGATGTGGATGATGCGGATCAGTTATGGTTCGCTGTAATGGGGCCAAACACAACTGCAACAGGAGAAGTAAAAACAAACACACAGGTGTATCAAAAACAATTCGCACAAACAATGGCGAAGCTGATGGGTTATACCTTCACCGCCGAACATCCTGTTGCCGAAGAGATCAAAACTGTTCTAAAATAACTTTGCGAATCTTTGCGCGTATTTCTTTGCGTTCTCTGCGGTTAGGTTACGATTTTTTCACCGCAGAGTCGCGGAGTTATTTTCCTGTAAAATTCGGTTTTCGTTTTTCTAAGAAGGCAGCAGTTCCTTCTTTCATATCATCCGTACCAAAACAATCACCAAAAGAATTGATCTCTACTTCAAATCCATTTTTCGTTTCATCAAAAACAGCATTTGCACTTTCAATACATTTGCCAACAGCGATCGGCGCTTTGGTATTGATCGTATCAAGAATTGATCTGGCTTTGTTCAACAATTCCTCCTGCGGCACAACATAATTTACCAAACCATATTGCAGCGCCGCTGCTGCATCTATCATCCCGCCACTCATCAAAAGTTCCATGGCTCTTCCCTTGCCGATCAGTTGTACCAGTCTTTGTGTGCCGCCATAACCGGGTATCAATCCAAGGTTTACTTCAGGCTGTCCAAACTTTGCATTGTCTGATGCGATCCTGAAATGAGAACTCATTGCCAACTCACAACCGCCGCCCAAAGCAAATCCATTTACACAGGCAACAATGGGTTTGGGCGACCGTTCGATACGGAAAAAAGTATCCTGCCCTTTTTTTGCCATTGCTGTACTGGCTTCTTTGCTTAAACCATTGAACTCTGTGATATCCGCACCTGCAACAAAAGCTTTCGCACCCGAACCGGTTATGATCACAGATCTGATGTCTGCATTTGCATACACTTCATCCAGCACAGTATTCAGATCGATGAACACCTGTTTATTCAGTGCGTTTAATTTATCAGGGCGATTGATGGTGATGGTGAATATTCCGTTATCCAGTGTGGTTAATAATGTCTGATACATAATAAATGAGTTATAAAATGCAAAACAAAAAATTAAAAATTCCTGTGAGCAGCAACCCAATCAGAAATATACACTGCGATATCTGCTGTTGCGGCGCCGGGTGCAAATAATTTTCCTACACCCATTTCATTCAGTGTTTTCATATCATCTTCGGGAATGATGCCACCGCCGGTAACCAGTACATCGTCCATTCCTTTTTCTTTCAGTATCGCCATCACTTTAGGAAACACGGTCATGTGCGCACCGCTCAAAATGCTGATACCGATCGCATCCACATCTTCCTGTAATGCCGCATTTACAACCATTTCAGGGGTTTGACGTAAGCCGGTATAGATCACTTCCATGCCTGCATCACGTAGGGCAGTGGCAATTACCTTGGCGCCGCGGTCGTGGCCATCCAGTCCAACTTTGGCGACTAAAACTCTTACAGGTCTTTTCATTTTATCTGATTAAGCAGGCAACGGTTGTAAAAATAACTCAAATCCGTGCAACTTCCTTCGTGTCTTTGTGGCGAAGAATTGAATCGGGCCACAAAGAAATGAAGGCGCAAAGCGGCACAAAGTTTTATTAAAAATTGAATTGTTTTTTACTCTGTTGAATATGTTGTTCAGCAATGATGCGTACCGAATCGTCAGGCTGGCTGTACAGGATGATCTTTGCATTATACTCTCTTGCATATTTCTGCGTAACAGAATCGAGGATCTCTCTTTTGCGCCAGTGATTAAAAAAGAAATCATCCGCAGCGGGCATATCATAACACACAAACAAAAAATATTTCTGTGTAAAATGATCGGGCAACCAGAAAACATAACTGGCATTATCACTATAAATTTCAGGAAGGCCCAGCCGGTTTCCGTAAAAACTCAAAGCACCTGCTTCACCATAATTATCGCCGTACACCATTGTTTGCTGTTTAACAGAATCCGGTAAACTGCGATAAACATTGGCAGTTTTGGTGGCCATTTCTTTCCAGCCAAGCATATCGGCAAAGTCCTGCGGTAAAGGATGTTGTTTGTGGTCTTCCCATACCAGCGCGGGATTTGCGATACGAATGGATCTGTAAAATGAAGAAAGTTGATCCGGTGAAGTAAACGGTACGATCATCGGCAGAATCCGTGCCGTTACCAGCAATATGAATACTGGCGCGGCCCATCGCAGCCATCCTGCCCGTTTTTTTGTAACAAGTTTTGAAAACCAAATACCGCCAAATGCAAGTAAAGATGGATACATAGCAGCTGCATAATATCCCTTCCCGTTAAAGAATAATAGTATACCGATGATACCTAAGTAAATAATGGCGATGGCTGTATATTTTCTTCCATCCCTGTTCAATAGAATATAAAGTAACCCGCCGATCCAGATAAAAAATGAAGGAAGTACCATCAAAAACTGGCTCACAATAAAATCAACCCGGCTGTTGTATTTCAATTGCTGATTGGTAAGAAGATCCATATGGTGCAGCACAGGAAAATGATGCGAATACTGCCAGTAAAGATTAGGCGAGCAGATGACGAGTCCGGCCAGCATGGCAAAATAAAAATGCTTAGTAAGCAGCCATGTTCTTTTGTTTGTAAGCAACACAGCCAAAAGAAAAGAAACAATATAAAAAGCCATGGTGTATTTGCCCAGCATACCAAAACCAAAACAGATGCCGAGATAATAGAGGTATTTTTTATTGTCTGAATCGATCCAGCGGATGATCAGGTAAGTGCTGAGTGTCCAGAAAAATACATCAAGAAAATTGGGTTGGAATAAAATATTCATGCGGAGAAAACCGGAGCAGAGAAAAGACAGGCACGTAATAAATACCGCGAAGCGGTTGCCTTTTAACTGTAATACGA
>JABDAP010000101.1:0-5404 GCA_013289065.1 Bacteroidota bacterium
GAACCAAAACCCAATCCACCACCAACGGAAACACCGCCACCGCCGCCACCCCGCGAACCGCCTTGTCCGGGAATATTTTCAACAACAAACTCTAACGACAGATTTTTCCTGTTAAGATTGACCACTTCGCTCCTGTTCAAAAAAGAATTCAGCGGGATCATGGCTTCGTATACCAATTCATTGGCAGGATTAAGCCCGATACCCAATACAATTCCATCAGGATTATTTTTACCATAATCAAAATTGCCCGGCGTTTTTGTTTCATGAAAACCAAACAGTGAATAGTCTTCCACCGAACTTAATGCTACATGATTGTTTTGCTGCAATTCGGGGCGGTCGTTCAGCATCCTGCCATCCTTCTGCACCCTGTTACCTGTTGGAAAACTGATACCGGCCGTGCCTGCTTCATCTCTTACACCATGCGTATTGATATAAACCGTGAGCCCTCCGCGTAAGATGCGTTGTATCGTGGCGTTGTTATTTGTGGTTGCGAGTATATATAAATTTTCTGTATCGTTCGTTACTGCATACGAAAGGCCGAGTTTTTCATCGAGCATTAAATAAGGCTTTATCCAGTCAGCATCATCTCCATTAATAGCGAGTGAATCTTTCTGCCAGCGTATTGGCTGAACAAGATCTGTTTGCTGGCTGCTTTTAGAAGAACCGCAGGCTGCTAAAAAGATCCATGTTACCAGTATGCTGAAAAACGGAAGTGTCATTCTTTTTTGCATGATCATTACTTTGGGGTTATACAGTATGATGCAAAACATTCCGCTCACGCTGTCTAAAGCAAAGTTAAAAGGCGGGGAGTTAGAAAGTGCAAGGTTTAGTTAATGTGTGATAAGAAGTTGCCACAGACAGGCACAGGCTTTTCTGTGTTTATCTGTGCCGTCTGTGGCAAAAAATATTGATAGCCTTATTTAAGTTTATACACTTCACTGCCGGCCAGTAAAAAACTGCCCAGGCCAAAATCTTCAAAATCCGGGATCCTGTCGTAAGAAACGGGTTGCGCTTCTTTGGGTTCTTTGCCGGTACCCTGTACATATCCCAGCATACCATTTGGATGCACACAATCTTTTACCAACGCATTCCATGCTTTAACAACTACAGGTTGAAATGTTTTTTTATCAAGCAATCCATTCCTGATCCCCCATGCAAAACCATAAGTGAATAAAGAAGTACCCGTCAATTCTTTTCCGCCGAAATGATTGGGATCTTTCAAACTAACATTCCAGAAACCATCTTCTCTTTGCAGCGGAAGCAATGCATGGCACATGTCTTTATAATCCGTTTCATATTCTTTATAGTGCGGATCTGATTTTGGCAACAATTGTAAAACCCTTATGAGCGCAGCAACTACCCATCCATTTCCGCGCGACCAGTAACAACCTTCTCCATTCGGTTCTTTGTATGCGGGAAAAACAAAGTCTTTATCTCTCCACCACAAATGTGTTTTGGCATCATATAAACCATTGCCGCCATGATTGTATTTAGTGAATGCATACATATCATACATCTTCCTGAAATAAGCGGTGTCTTTATATATAACACCCAGCCTTGCAAACACCGGCATCGACATCTGCAGTGCGTCTATCCATGACCAGTCATCTTTTTTATCGCTCTGCACCATTGCATCAATACTTGCTTTGATGTTTTTAATACGCTCTTCTTTTTTATCAACGAGGTAAAGATCGATATATGTTTGACCTGCGCATTGGTTGTCTGCGCTGCGTGATCTGATCCCGCCCCAAAGATCCCACTGGTGTTTCTCGCCCCATTGCACTGCATACTCATAGTTTATTTTTTCTTTATCAATATTATACAGTGCCATCAATCCTTCATAATAAACGGCTCGTGTCCATAAATTACTCGGGCGTTCTTTATTTGTGGTTACGGTTTTACCTGCATCCGGCCATTTGTTCATGAAATAAGTATTGGCAAGATGCATAGTGGCGAGCATGTCTTTTTTATTGGGCAGTTGCTGTGCAGTTGCGCTTATCGAAGCAATTAATAATAAAAAGAAAGCTAGTTTGGTTAGCGTATTTTTCATGAGTGCATTTTTAATTTTTAAGAATCTTTTTATGTAACTTTTTTTTGAAACATATAGAGACATAGGTTAAGCAAAGGGCGCATAGTTTAAAATATTCAGGGCATCTTTCGTAACCCTTCCCATTTCACTTTCCAGTTCTTTGGAATTCCGGGTGTATCGTTATTATTTCCATCATATCCAGCGCACATCATCGCAACTGCAGCAAGTAAGCCGCCATTGCCTGGCAGGTAGATCGTTAACCTGTCGTCCTGGTAATTATGGCCGTTGTTGAGATAAGTATTTTTTTGAACAGGCATCAGCAATGCATCTATTGCATTTTCCGGCAAACCCAATCTTGTTGCGCTCATCGCGATCATCGGAAAATCCCAGCCCCAGGTATCTTTCCAGCGCCAGTTATTCCAGATCCAGTTAAATGTGTGATGCATCAAACCCGTGTCCAGCATGGATGTTGCAGGCATCATACCTAATGCGCCCAATACTGATGGATGGTCGCCTCTGTATTCTTCATTGGTATAAGAATCCGTTCCGCTTTCTGTAAACAAATATTTATCCCCCTGCACAGGTAACGGCGATAAACGTTTTAATACATCATCCCATTTTTTATTTCTTGGCAGATGCAAACGCTCTCTCCATTGTTGTGCAGTGGTTAAAGCCCAGTGCCAATAAACCAATTCATAGGTGGGATTAAATGTTTCTTCGGCTTTAAATCTTTCCTGTGCAGGAATAACGCCTTTGCCAAGAATATATTTATCTTTTACGGGATCATAAAATGCGTATGATGCCATGAAATCTGCTGTAGCAAAAACAAGGTCTTTATATTTTTCCAGCGTCTTTTCATCTTTATGTTCGCGCCAGGCGAGTTCTGAAAAATAAATGATATGCGGCTGCTGCCATATTAAAAAAGCGCCCACCGATGAAGGGCTTTCTTTACCATTATTGTCTGTCATTTTTTGCCAGCGCACGCCCTGGTAACCTTGCCGTTCTGCAATCTTTTTTGCTTCATGATATACTTTGGTGTACCATGTTAAACTTTTTTCCAGCAGTTCTATCCTTCCCCATAATGCAAAATGCATGGCATGCCACCAGTGCATTTCCAGATGCGGTTTGCCATACCAGCTGTTATAGGTTAAGCCTGTTTCCTGTGGCGGATAATCTCCGGCGCATTGTATTTTAGTAAGGTATTGCGATAAAATAATTCTTCGCTCCAGTTCAAATGCCTTCTTATCGGCATTGCCAGACAAGTCAATGGCACCGCCGCTTTGCCAGAATTTTATCCATTGCAGTTTGCTGTTATCAGCGGTTTGATCAAAAGTTGGAATGCTATTGGGGCCATTGGCTGATGAAAACCTGCACGATATTTCAAACACATTGCCGGCAGCTGGTTTAATAATAAAATCATGTTTCTGTTTTTGCTGAACAACAGCCGGGCCTTTCCAATGAAGCGATATAAAATATTTTGTGGAATCCAGCACACGTTTTATTATTCCGCCATCTTTTTCATTTACAAAAACAGAACTGTGTTTATCTGCACTTGTGCGATTGGTTGCCACATCTTTAAAATCGCCGGTTGGATATGGAAACCGCAAACGCACATGCAACCTGTTCTCTTTTAATAATGGAGAAATAATTTTTACTGCAATTACATCCTGTTGCTGGTGGCAATAAGTGAATACTTCTACAGGAACATTTTCAACAGTGAATGTGGAATGTATCTCGCCCGTCCATCCGTTAAGTGTCTGATGAATATTCTGAATATCGTTGATGGTTGCAGCATTGCCATCTTTTTTAATGACCTCTAATCCAACATTTCCCAGTTGCAACCGATGCGGGTTTACGCGGAACCAATTGACCGCATTTTTATTCCGCTCCGGTTCTTTTACCTGTACGGAATACGGAACATATCGTCCATTGACCTTATACGACTTCAATGTTTCTTCAAAACGATATTTTGCTGTGTCTGTAAAGCTATGCCAGCCCCATTCGCTCTGCGTTCCGAGCGCAACGCCTTTTGCATATGCTTCGGGGAAAGATTGCAGCCCGGTAATATCAACCGTAAAAGCGAAGCTGCCGTTGCCTACGGATAAAGAAGAAAGCGAATCGTATTTTGTGTTAACAACTGTGTGCCTTTCTACCAATGCCTTCCTGTCTATTGGCTGCGCGAATGATGTGTTCAATGCAGAGGCAAAAACAATTAGTGTAAAATATTTTTTTAAAGCAGTTGTCATTATTAGATGATTACGTTTTGTGCAATTAAAGCTCTTTTAATTGCATGCTTGTTGTTTTTCCAGAACCCTTGCCGAACCCAAAGAGGTCCGTCCACAGGGACTGAATAGGATTGTTTCAACAGTCACGCTATTATTGCACCAGGAACTTTTTCAGATCGCACTTTTTTAATTCTTTGATACCTGCTACCACTTCCTGCGCATTCAACACTGCACCATCGCGGTTGGTATGTGTTTTATCTGCGGGGAAGAATGCATTTACCGTTGCCGTATCCATCTTTTCATATTGTAGTGCGATCAGTTCCTGCAGGTCAATATAGAATGCACCGGTTTGTTCGGCCACTTGTTTTGCCCAGGATACATAATCGTTACGGATGATCTTACCGTTTTTCCAGTTATCGCGTGGAACCGGTGAGCAGATGATCGGAATTGCGCCTTTTGCTTTTGCCTCATTTACATATTTACGCATGTACCATCCATAACTGTACACCGTTTCTTTCATTTTGCGTATGGGATTATAGATCTCAATACTGTCATCGCCAATACCTTTAATAGTTCCTCTTGCACGCGCCGTATCATCGAGAGGACTTGCATCATTATGTCCGAATTGCATGATCACATAATCGCCTTTCGTTAATGTTTCCAGTATCTTATCCCATCTTCCATCTGTAATAAATGTACGGCTGCTTCTTCCGCCGATCGCGTGATTGCGGACGCTTATTCTGCTAGTATCAAAATAAACATCGATCACGGTTCCCCAGCCTACCTGGTTATTTTTGCCGGTACCATCGCCGTTCTTTACTGTTGAGTCGCCGATGATATAGAATACGGGTTTGTGTTTGTCTAATGTAAAGGAAAGCCCGGCCAATACAGACAACAGGATAAATAATGTAACCCATTTCATATTTGTATTTTTTTATAATTTATTGGACCATTCAAATACTTTGCGAAATCTCTGCGTATCACTTTGCATTACTCTGCGGTTAATAGCCTCAAGCATAACCACAGAGCAACGCAAAGGAAGGAACACAGAGTTACACGAAGTGTTAATTTGATTTTATTACTTAATCAATAGTATCGCATGTTTTAAGATGATAAGATACAGATCATTGTTTTAAACGCTCTTCTATTT
>JABDAP010000101.1:5414-5697 GCA_013289065.1 Bacteroidota bacterium
GCGGTTTTGTTACCGGTTTGTTTTTCTGAATATCGATCACTGTGTTATTAAACTTCCAGCCTTTGGTAAACTCGAGTACACCCATTACATCGCCGGTTAGAATTGAATTAGTGAAAACAAAGTTTGTCATGTAGGATCGATCAAGGCCGGTTACGCTAAAAACGGTTTGTGCATTGGTGGCTTTGATATTATCTACGTATACATTCTTTGCATGCGGTATACCTCTTTCAGCGGGTGTTACTTTTTGCAGTAATGATTTCCAGTGGTCGGGAATTGAATCATA
>JABDAP010000102.1 GCA_013289065.1 Bacteroidota bacterium
GAGAATTTGTTTCAGCAATAAATGGCGATTCAATAACCAGATTATCGCACTGGCAATTAAAACTTGCTTTACTCGCTTGCGGTGAAAAAGGATCAGGCAAAGAAGATTTCGCCCTTCCATCTTTGTGTGTTGCGATCAGGTTGTGCAACACAAGTTTGGGCGTACTGCCAAATGCAAACACTACCAGGAAAACTCCCGCCAACACTTTTCGTATGGTTGCTGATCTGGCCAATATTTTTTGTTACGTTGTTGCAAATGTAGGAACATTTGTCATTTCAGCAACCCAAAAATTTTTGGCTTTCTCTGCATCCCTGCGTCTCCGCGGTAAAAGATAACCGCAGAGACGCAAAGACGCTGAGAAAACGTAAGGCAGATCAACGCACTTTCAGCATCGCCCTCACCTGTTGCCTGGCAAGGTTTTGCAGCCGCGCATAATATACGCCCGTAGCAAGCGGGCTGCCATCAAATACAACTGTATACGTGCCGGCCGTATATTCTTTGTCAACAAGATTAACCACTACCCTTCCCGTTGTATCGATCACCTGGATCAGTGTATGCCCACCCGCTGTTGTAAAAGTGATCACAGTTGAACTGGTAAACGGATTGGGATAATTACTGATCAGCATATCGCCTGAAAGGTTCACCGCTTTTTTACAACCACCAGCATTCACCAATGGCAACAGCTGGAAATTTTTCAGCATGATCTGCTGCAGGTCAAGGTCATTTACGCATAACCAGTTGGCAAGAATGGTTGAATACACGCTTCTGAAATCATATTGAAAAGGAATATTATCATCCACAGTTGCATTGGTTGGCAATAATGGCGCATCGCCCAACACGCCTCCGATCACATTTTTTCCAAACACAAATAATGGCGCGGCTGAACCATGATCGGTTCCATCGCTGCCATTACTTTTTATCCTTCTGCCAAATTCAGAAAAGGTCATGCCCACAACCCTGTCCGCCACGCCTAAAAATTTCAGGTCATCCTGGAACGCTTTGATCGCATCGCTTACATTTCCTAACAATGTTGCATGGTTTCCTTTTGTAGTATCCATGCTGTCTACCTGCGATGAATGTGTATCAAACCCGCCATAATTCACCATGTATATCCTTGTCTGCAGCCCGCCCTTAATTAACCGTGCAACAATTTTTAACTGGTCGCCCAAAGAATTTTTTATCGGATAACTCACCTGCTGCACCGTATTATTTGCAGCGGCTTTGATAACAGTTGAATACGCCTGCGTTTGTTGCGCGATCAAGCGGATATATGTGAGCTCTTTTCCTGCAGGTGTATCAGGAGCCGGGTCTTCAACGCCATTGATCAGGTTATAAAAATTACTCGTGTTACTGATACTCATTCCCATACCTACAGCGGGACCCTGTAATGTCAAGGAAGCAGTTGACCCGATCTGTATCGCAAGCGGATCCGTCATCGTTGCATTAGGATAGCCATTCGGAAAATTCGGGTACTCGTAATTCAGGTAACGCCCGGCCCATCCGCTGTTTACAACTTTGTCGCTGTCGCTCGCACTCATCCATATATCGGTTGCCCTGAAATGTGAAAAACTTGGCTGCGGGTAACCAACAGAATTTACAACGGCCAACTCTCCTTTATCATACATCGATTGCAAACCCGTCATCGCAGGATGCAGACCCACCTTACCATTCAGCGGCAACAACGATTTTTCAGGAATAAAAATATTCGGCCGTGCATTTACATAGCTGTTGAAATTTTCAATTGGCACAACCATATTCAAGCCATCGTTTCCGCCGCTTAATTGTATGATCACAAACACATGGTCGGTTTCCGTTACCGGTAACAATAATGATTTCATGATATCAGAATCGGCGCCGAATGCCCTGATCGAAAACCCGCTGATCAAAGAAGGCAGCACTACGCCGGCAGGTACCGATCTGCGTAAAAAATCTCTTCTTTTCATTCGTTCGGTTTTAAGCTAATTGATATTCGGCGAGATCCATAAAATATTTCAGCAGGTCGCGCAAACGGTTGGTTACAATTGTTGTGTTGGATAGGTTTGATGGCGTTGATATATAAGTATTCCATGCATCCGTCCAGTAGTAATCGGTTGTTTGCCCGCCCAATAAAATATCTGTCTTCACCTGCGTTTTCGAAGTCTCGGAAATATCAATACGGAAAATAATTTTCAGTATATCATCAATAAGCTGATTGGGGTCGCCGGGGTTTGATAATGTTTTGGCAAATGCAGCGCCGTCAACGATCATTCTTTTTCCATTGAATGTGTAGCCGCTCTGTATCATCGTATCCGTAAACTGGTTTCGCTTGGGAAGCGTATCGCTGTTGATCCACATTTCATAAAACTGCGGCGCCTGGTAATAAGCTTTCCATCCGCTTACATCAGGCGGGTCGCCGATATCCTGTTGCATATTGGCAACTGAATTAACGAGATAATTATACAAACCATAATTACTTGCATAATCACCTGCAGGTTGAAATACAACATTGAATTCACGGCACATATTTACGGTAAGGTCAACCGGGCTTTTTATCTGGCAGCCACGCGCGAGCACATCAAAAAAATGTTCACTCTTCAACAACACATTCAGCACCGGCTGGATCTCGTAATTATTATTCCGCATAATATCTGCCAACGGTGAAATGATATTGGCTTCTACCGTACTGTCAATATCATAATACACAAACCACCGATACAATCTGCGACATACATATTTGGCTACTTCCTGTGTGCTAAAGATCATGTCCAGAAAAGCATCGAGTTCTTCATCGCCGGCAGTGGCGCTGTTCTTGCCCTGTATAACAGTATTGTTATAGAATGCAGAAAACTGTTTATTCGTTGTATCATGCCTTTTAATATCGAACGATGATGAAATCGTATCGGCATTATTTGTCCAGCCTGTCAACACCTGTGCAGCTGCTTTTACATCTGCCTCGGTATACAATGAATCCGGCCCTTTGCCGCAACAGAATAATTCCTGTAATTCGCGGCCATAATTTTCATCAGGTGCATTTTTTGTATTTCGTTCCCCATTCAGATAAACCAACATACCGGGATCGATCGTAACTGCGCGTACCAATGCCTTAAAATTTCCCAATGCATAAGTGCGTAACAACAAATGATGTTTAAAAACAAACTGTGCATTGCTGATCACATTTGTTTCGGTTGAAAAATGATTGTGCCAGAACAGCGTCATTTTTTCGCGGATACTTCTCTCCTGGTTGATCATCACTCCCATCCACCATTTTTTAAAAGAAGCGATGCGTAAACTGTTTACAGTTCCATCCGTGTTGGGATCAAGTGCCCACGATGAGCCCTGGCTGATATTTGTATCAGGTGTTGTTGCATTTACGGGAGTGGCATATTCTTTTACCGGTGGATCGGGAAGCGGTGCAGTTGGATTTAATATTTCATCAACCGATTGCTGAAAGGTTCGCGTTTTGAAATAATCGATATCTGCTTTTGTTGCACCAAAAAGCGTTCGCTTGAGTAGATGGATCACTTCATTTTCTGTCCAGGTTCCTGCATATGCCCCCAGCCTGCCATTCGGTGGCGGTGCCGGAACAACCAATGCAGGAACTTTGGAAGAAGATGGGATATTGGATAGTAAAAAGGATCTTCTGTCCATAAAAAATCACGGTTAACAAGGCATTAACATGATACCACTCGAACAGTACCTGTTGCCTGCTTAAAAATTAAATGGCAATTAAAAAATGAATTCGCCCCAAATACTTTGGTTCTGACCGAATTTTTGATGGGGAAAAGCAGCTTTAGGGAAGGAATAATGTCATATATTTAGGGTAAACATTCCCCCTTCATGACGGAACAAGCCATCATTACAGGCTGTTTACACAACGACGCAGCAGCGCAGCGTGAATTATACAACCGCTATAGCCCGAAAATGCTAAGCGTTTGTTACCGATTCGGGCAGAGCCGCGAAGATGCTGAAGACATGCTCCAGGAAGGGTTCATCAAAGTCTTTACCCAGATACATACGTTTCAGAATAAAGGTGCCTTTGAAGGTTGGATCAGGCGTATCATTGTACACACCTGTATCAACTTTTTGAAGAAGCATAAAAAGTTCAACGAAAGTGTTGACCTCGCTTATGCTACTTCATTGCATGTGAAAGAAGAAACCATGCCTTCGATCATGCAGGCAAGACAGATCATCGAATGTATCAGGTTATTGCCGGTTGGTTACAGGACAGTTTTAAACCTGTATGCGCTGGAAGGATATAGTCACAAAGAGATCGGCGAAATGCTCGATATAGAAGAAAGCACCAGCCGGAGCCAATATACCAGGTCGAAAGCCATGTTGGAAATGATCCTCATCAGAAAGAAGATCATCGAGAAACCGAAAGAAGACTTTAACTGGCTGGCGGCTTTAAAAAACAAGTAGCGATTGATTGTAATTTTATATGGATAACAGGCAGTACCAGGACGAATTCGAGCAGTTTTTACAGGACGAAGTAAAACAGCACCGGATGTATCCTTCCGACAATATCTGGAAGAATATACGCATGGAACTGCATGGATACCGAGCATGGCCCGCACTTACTTTTATTTCGCTGTTTGTGATTACAGCATTAACCATTTCCACCTTACTTAATAATCATCCCGACAGGCATACAGGTTTACCTGTTGCCATCACTGCACAAAGCCAGGCGAATTCTTCTGATAATTCCACTTCAGATAATTCAGATAACGCCGTTGCTGATAATAATTATTTTCATAAGATCGCACCTGAACAGATCACGGCAGAAACATTTGCCAATTTAAATGAAACGGTTCCGCAGGAAACGATCATAGCAAGGAACAGCAGTATTGATTATGCAGCCGTGCCTGTAAGAACAGGCAATGCAGGCGACCATATAAATTCCGGTGAAAGAACAACCGTTACAAAGACTTTACCTGCCGATGCAATAAACACGGCAGCTGATATACAAAACACATTTGTTGCAACTGCAGCAAAAGAAGAAAACAGCACCACCGCATCACCGGCAGCTGAGGAAGAAAAAAATACACAGCCTGCTGTTGATCAAAAAAGATCAGACACGCATTCTTCAGCCGATGACTTCCTGAAAGATTTTGGCTATATGGGAACAACCAGAGTGAATTCTCAAAAACGCAATTCAAAATTCGGGTTTCAGTTTTATATAACACCATCCACCAGCTACAGAAGATTATCTGATGCCCAGGTAAAAGACGTTATCATACCCGCTGCGGTAGCAGCAGCAGCGGCACAAAATGTTCCGTTGACCGCTACTATTTCTACCGATGTAAATAACGTGGTAAGGCATAAGCCGGCCATTGGTTTTGAAGCCGGTTTTGCATTGCTGTATAATATGTCGGGCAGGTTAAAATTCAAAACAGGTATTCAACTGAATATAAGACAGTATTATATTGAAACGTTCCAGTCAACCAATGACCTCAGCAGCCTTTCACTGATCAATTACCGTGGTATTGAAACCGTTAGTTTCTATTCTCCTTATAATAATAACACAGGGTACAGGAAAGCGCAGCTTGATAATAAAGTGTACCAGTTATCCGTACCATTAGGCATCGAGTGGGATGTATTGCAGGGCAAACATTTTGGTTTTAATACAGAAGCATCCGTACAGCCTACTTTTACGCTTAATGATAACACATATCTTTTATCAACCGATTATAAGCATTATACTTCCGGTAATGAA
>JABDAP010000103.1 GCA_013289065.1 Bacteroidota bacterium
TTGGGTGACGGTTAGTTTTTTAGCAGTTATATTGCCGTTGGCGGAAATGTTACCCGCAACCGAAAGTTTTTCTGTAGAAGAAGGAGTTGTTCCTATACCCATATATCCTGCCGAATTAATGGATAATAAACTAGTTAAGCTTGCTGATCCTCCAGCGGTTCCGGCAGGGGCGGAAAAGAAGTCATACCCGGTATTACTCATTGTCAGTAATGTCCCCGCAACTGATGAAACATTGTATTTCCAGGAACTGCCATCATAATATAAATTGTTGCCAATACGCATTCCATTATCAGAGCCACTTTGGTGGATGTTGCCGGTTGCACCGATTTGCATCGCTTTAAAACCCCCTCCCCATGTATTGGCTGTAGTCCCAATACCTAAAAAACCATCCGTACTGATTGATAAAACACTTGTGAGGCTGGCACTACCTCCGGCTGTTCCACCAGGAGCTGTTAGAAAATTATATCCTGAATTACTTAATGTCAGCACTGTACCGGCAACACTTGCAACATTATATTTCCAGGATGTACCATCCCAATACATATTATTTCCAATGCGCATTCCATTATCTGAACCACTTTGGTGGATATTCCCTGTTGCCCCTAATTGCAATGCAAGAAACCCGCTGCCCCACGAATTGGGCGTTATTCCTATACCGGCATTGCCACTCGATGGAAACGTATTGGATTGCGAATGCAATTGACCAATAACGAGAAATGCAAATAAAAAAGTAAATAGGTTCCTCATTTTTCAGTGATTTTATGTTCCAGTTTTTTAATCTTTTGATTTTGCCTTTTAATTTGTTTTTGTTGGTCGATCACATATAAGGTCAACTCCTCAATCTTTTTTAACAGCAATGCCTGGTTATCACCCACACTGATCCCTTTTTCATCTACTTCTTTCGCCGAAGGAATTTCAGGTAAGTGTTTGTTTCGTTTGAGATAAGATTCAAGAGAAGAGAGGCTTCTTAATTTGTAATCATTGTCGAATACGTAATCGCTCCAGCCGGTTTGGGTGACAGTTAGTTTTTTGGTTGTTACAACTCCATTAGAAGATATATTTCCATTGATATATGCATTCCCATCCACAGACAATCTTTCGGTTGGTGATGTAGTTCCTATGCCAATGTTCCCGCCGTTTGGATTTAATAACAATGGGTATTTTTGGGAAAGGTCTGTTGCATCGGTACTTTGCAGCCAGGCATTGGCGCCGTTATTGCCAAAATCCAATACACCGTTGGTATTGTCTCTCAAACGCAAAGCAAGACTTGTGGCAGGTGTGGTACCGGATGTTGGGGGATATGCCGACGCTCCGCTTATCACCATAAGTTTTCCTACCGGGCTCGTAGTGCCGATGCCAATGTTCCCGCCATTCGGATTTAATAGCAATGCATATTTTTGAGAAAGATCGCTCGCATCGGTACTTTGCAGCCACGCGCTGGCGCCGTTATTGCCAAAATCTAATACGCCGTTGGTATTATCCCTTAAACGCAATGCAAGACTTGTGGCAGGTGTGGTACCGGATGTTGTAGGAAAAGCTGCCGTTCCCCCTATAACCATCAACTTTCCTACGGGGCTCGTGGTGCCAATACCGACATTTCCACTGGAGGGGAATGTATTGGTTTGTGCCACCGACATTTGTACTGACAATAAAATAACGCATGTGAGAACTAATACCTTCTTCATGAGAGTAGTTTTGGGGTATATGAATCAATCCTTTAAAAATTATATCCAACTCTAAATTTCAACGCCGGTGTTTGTGGCACCTGGCTGTAACTCAAAAAATCCCATAGCAGTTGCAGGTTGCCGTTCTTCTTTCCCGCTTTGTATTTTTTAGTCAGCCCTAATAAGCCGCTTCTCTGCCAGGCACTTTCATTCTTTAACTGATCAAAATTGGTGAATGCGCTTTGGTAGTTTTCTTCATAGCCGCCACTGATCCAGATACTGCCGTTGATCTTCATGTCGAGATAGCTTCTTAGAGAAACTCCCTGGCTGCTCAATTGTATGTTGCTGATATTCTTGCCCCAGCCAAGTTTGTAACCGGCTCCTATTCCGATGGTGCTTTTATCATTTAATTTATATCCGGCAGTTAATGCGATATCACTTGTTGTTGGCAGGAACGGTGTTGTTTTTTGCGATTGAATATTGAGGCCGTATTCAATCCGTTTCAGAAAAGATTTTGTTTTTTGATTGTTTGGTTTGAAATCAGGCATGGCCATATCACTGCTGCCACCACCGAGTTTATTTACTTTATCTTTTAAAGTGTTCATTTCATTTTGTGCAGCCTGCACCTGTTGCTGCAGGTATTGTTGCGGGTTAACACCACCCGAGCTTCCTAATCTCGAAGTGAGTTGCTGCGATACTGCTGTTCGTGTTTGTAGTCCAAGTAATGCATCCGCTGTGCCTAATCCTGCGGGCATCGGGAAGAGTTGGGCGAGTAAACTATTCTTTGAAATAAAATCTTTGAATGCGGGAACGTTCCTTACTATGCCCAATGCTTTTTCAGTAAGTTTATCAGGATCGTTGATCAGCGATTTGTATTCATTGATCTGTTGCTGGTAATAATAGGCCTGTTTATTAACCTGCTTTAGCTGATCACCCATTCCGAACTTGTTGAGTTGATCAGTTAGCAGTTGTTTTCGATCCTTGATAAACTTCTTAATATCAGCGGTGCTTTGCATCTGTGTCTGCAAGCTTTTTAGTTGCGTAGATAACGCTTGTATCTGCTGAAGTTTATCTGCCGGAACACCCGGAATTTTCGCTCCCGATCTATTTAAAAAATTAAATGTGGTTTGCAGGCTGTCTAATCCCGGTAAATAACTGTTGAGGGAATTCGCATTTACGGTTCCTGTTGGGTTCTGTACTTTTTTCAGAATGTTTGCATATGCCGTTTCTGAGTTTACAGAACTTTCTTTTGCTGCAACACTATCTTTTTGTGCAAGTTTTTTTTGAAGCCTGCGTTCCTGTCTTTGCAAACGTTTAAGGGATTTTGTATTATAGCTTACGAGTTTATCCTCAAGCTTTTTATACTTCTTCTCAACTGAGTTAAGCATCTTATCACTAAAACGGTCAATGATTGATTTTGCCTTTTGAATGCTTGAATCAACCTGGGCGTTGACATTGATTGAACTGATACATGCTATAACAGCAAATAGCAGGGATATGGATTTAAAGGATCTCAAAAACAGAGATTTAAGAAGTTACTACAACCCTTCCTCTACTACTTCAATTAATCACGGAGTAATATTAATAGATGAATTCCAAAATAAGAACCGGGAAAAACACCCTTTTTCTAAAAGATTTTTTTTGTAAAAATTGTAGTTGCAAAAATTACTTTAAGTAGTGTCCTTGATGTAAGAGGCAGTTAATTTAAAGGGCTCTGTAAAGATAACTGGCCAGTTTTATTAATCAGGATAGCATCGATTGTTATAATTCAGGTTGCGAAACCTGCCTGCACAACCATATAGTTGTTCTATTTAGCATTGTAAATAAATGCCCCCCTTGAAAAAAGAAAGGCCGTACATTACATGGGCGGGATAAAATATATAGTGGCTTACGATCAACAGAAATTTTAATCAACAATTATTATGATCAATGTTTTTAAAAGAGGCCACGATAAATATGAAGGCGTTCCTGCAATCAATATTTATATTTTAAGGCTCATGTTTATATTGATGATCGTTTTTCTTGGAAAGGATTCCTGGACACATATAGTCAACTTTAACGGTTCATGGGATCCAACCAATGCAATGGCATGGTGTATCTGGGCATCCTATTCGGTATTAGCTATTTTAGGGGTGATACGCCCACTTAAAATGTTACCTATTGTAATGCTGGAAATATTTTATAAAGTACTTTGGCTGGTTATCGTTGCTTATCCTTTGTGGAAATCAAATGCGTTAACCGGTTCGCCTGCAGAAGGTATGACAAATGCGTTCTTATGGGTTCTTCTTCCTATTGTTGCCATGCCATGGAGATATTTTTTTAGAACCTATATTTTACCGGTGAAGAGAAGTTAGGCGCTAAAACAGCCTTTCTTTTATTTCTATATTTATCCCTCCTCTTAAACCTTTCGATAAAAGTTCCATCTTAATCGGTGAGCATTTCCTGCGACATGCCAGGATTCACTTTTCAATAACAATTCAATCCCTTTCTGGCATTGGTTTCGCTTATAACGGCTGTCAAACATGATACAATGAAAAAAACTTTACCCGCAACAATCGTTCTTTGCGCTTTGTTTTCCGTTAATACGGGCAAAGCGCAAACCAGTTTTGCATTGAATGTGAACATTGGCAGGCAGGCGGGTTTGCAAGCAGCCAATTATTATGAAAGCCAATACTATTACTTTCCTGAGATTGACCTGTTCTACGATATTGTTAACCGCAGGTTTGTTTATTTCGAAAACAACCGCTGGGTATACGCATCTGAATTGCCTTATACGTATCGTGGCTATGATGTTTCACGCGGTTATAAAGTAATGATCAACGAATACAAACCTTATTTGCATGGCAATGAGTACAGGGAAAAATACCGTGAGTATTTCGATAACTATAATCACAGGGCACAAAGCATGAGCGGGAATGTGCCGAGGGGGTTTGTTCAGGATGAACGCGCCCGCACAGAAGTAAACCGCGATCCGGAACGAAGCGGATCATTTAATGGGGGCAACAATAACTCCAGCAACAATAACCCCAAAGATGCTGAGCACGCACAACAAAATAACAAAGCATATAACCAGAACAATAGTATAAAAGATGGTGTAACACAAACGCCTGCTGTAAACAATGCAAACAACCATCCGGAAGAGATAAAAGACAATAACAACATACAACATAACG
>JABDAP010000104.1 GCA_013289065.1 Bacteroidota bacterium
TTCGCATATTCTTTGCGCGGCGGGAACGGGAACAATGTTTGCAGGGCTGATCAGATCTGCAGGATCCCATCAACACATCATAGCGGTCAATGTATTAAAGAATATGAATTTAATGGAAGAGGCGCGGGCTTTATTAAATGACAGCGAACGGGAAAGATCATTTTCAATTATCCATGATTATCATTTTGGCGGATATGCAAAACATCCGGAAGAATTGATCGTGTTTATGAAAGAAACCTGGGCGGCAGAACT
Organism: Bacteroidota bacterium; assembly: GCA_013289065.1. Lineage (GTDB taxonomy): Bacteria > Bacteroidota > Bacteroidia > Chitinophagales > Chitinophagaceae > Sediminibacterium. The sequence continues at coordinate 253 of JABDAP010000104.1, forward strand.
GCTGCCTACGGATATTGTGTATACATCCAAGCTTTTATTCGCTGCAAAGGATCTTGTTTCAAAAAATTATTTTCCGCCGGGAAGCCGGGTATTATTGATACACAGCGGCGGGCTGCAGGGCAATGTTTCACTTCCTTTGAACACATTGCCTTTTTGATGATCAGACAGATTTATATTTGCAAACGATGAAGCTTACACGCAGTTTATTTTTGACAGTATTGGGATCGTTTTTCCTGGCCCGGATTTCCGCGCAAAATATGCTGCCTGCTTTTTCTGTAAAAGAACTTACCCGTGGAAAGATACAGGTGAGCTGGAACAACCCTTACCAGAACTGCATACAATTAGCCATTCAGCGTTCTTTCGACAGCAGCAAAAATTTCAGAACCATTTTTTCCGCCCAGTCGCCACAACTTGCCGTAAATGGTTATGTTGATAATCATCCGTTAGCCGGCGAACGCTCCTATTACCGCATCTTTTATGTGATACAGGGCGGCGCTTATTTTTTTACACCGGCCCTTGCGGTTGAAACAACCCCGGCGCCCGGATCTGTACATCAACCTGTAACCGAACCCATGCCTGTGAACGCAACGGACACAAAAAAAGAACCGGACAAAAAGCTCACAGAAATAATCAAAGAAAAAGACCTGGTAAGTATCTATTTAAAAAAGACGATTCTTTTTAAACTCACACAGGATGAGTACAAACATTTTAAAGATTCGATCAATAAAACAAAAGATGCCTTACACAGGATCGATGAACATTCGGTTGAATGGCGCCCGGCGAAAACGGTTCCGAAAAATAACCTGATCGAAATATTTATCAAAGATGACCTGGTCGCGAAACTGGATAAAAAAAATTACCAGCTGTTCAGTGATTCAGTAAAAATAAAAACAAAGGACACTTTATTTTCGATAGATGATTGGCGCAAACAATTACACCTGTATGCACCACCGGCAAAACCATACATATATATTTACCGGAACGACAGCCTGGTGATGCAGGTTGACCCGCTGTTATATAAAAAAATAAAGGACTCCATTTCAACCCGGACAAAAGACACTTTATATGCTGTAGATAACAACCATATTGCTATTCATCCATTTGCTGTAAAATATGCGTGGAAACCTTCTGAATATATTTTTACCAATGCCAAAGGCTTTCTCACCATTCTGCTGCCATTGGTAAAACAGCATAAGTACCATGTAATTTTTTATGAAGAAGATGGTACAGAATTATTCAGGATAAAAACCATCAAAGAACCGGAACTGATCCTTGATAAAACCAATTTCATCCACGCCGGCTGGTTTTCTTTTGAATTGTTTGAAGATGATAAACTGAAAGAGAAGAATAAGTTTATGTTATCGAAAGATTAGCGTGAAGTGTGGTTGATCAGTTTATTGGTTTATTGGTTTACTGGTTTATTGGTTTACTGGTTTACTGGTTTATTGGTTTACTGGTTTGTTGGTTTTACTAATAAACAAATAAACCAATAAACCAATAAACCAAAATAATAATCAACTCGCGTTTAACGATTCAACTAAGGCGCAATCAAAGATCTTCTCAAAATTCTTTCTCACTTTATCTTTTACTTCATCCATCGGCACATCCCTCCCCAATTCTTTTTTCAGTGAAGTAACTTTTTTATTCCCGATTCCGCAGGGAATGATAAAATCGAAATAACTGAGATCGGTGTTTACATTAAATGCAAAACCGTGCATGGTTATCCAACGGCTGCATTTGATGCCCATGGCGCAGATCTTTCTTTCTTTGCCTTTTACAGAAGGGTCAAGCCATACGCCGGTTTCGCCTGGGCTTCTGTCGCCCGTTAATCCGTATTCTGCCATTGTTAGAATGATCACTTCTTCGAGGCTGCGTAAATACCAGCCGAGGTCGGTCTTGAATTTCTCCAGATCCAGAATAGGATACCCAACCAATTGTTGCGGGCCATGAAAAGTGATATCGCCTCCGCGGTTGATATGAAAGTATTCAATGCCTTCGATCCGCATTACATATCTTCCGCTGTCTTCATAAACAACTACAACAGGTTGCAAGGTTGGTAACAGGCGATTGACATTATCATTGACCTCATAAAAACCGGTGGTACTTGTTTTAATGAGTGTGCCACGGGTTATGGCGCCGTTTACCCGGTTTAGCGTGCTGGTAGAATCTACGGTTCTGTAATAACTATTGAACTGCGCCTGTATATGGCCGGCAAAACCAAATAATAAAATGAGAAGGATCTTTCTCATGACCAAAGCTTTTGATAGATGCTTATAGTACAGCAATTATTGTGCTAACTATAAGCCATTGATCAGGCTTCCGTCATTTCATGCAGGTATTGTTTTTCTTCTTTAAAAGCTTTTCGCGGGTTCAACCCAAGCAACCGGAACATAGCATTATCATCATCAAAACTTGGATTAGGCGTAGTAAGTAATTTATCACCCGCAAAAATCGAATTGGCACCCGCCATAAAACACAGCGCCTGTTCCGCCACACTCATATCCGTTCTTCCGGCGCTCAGGCGTACCATTGTTTTCGGCATCAATATCCTCGCTGTTGCGATCATGCGAACCATGTCCCAGATATCTACCTTTATATTATGTTCCAGCGGCGTTCCTGCAATCGGAACCAATGCATTGATAGGCACACTCTCGGGATGTTCAGGCATAGTGGCCAATGTGTGCAGCATTTTTATCCTGTCATCATGCGTTTCACCCAAACCAATGATTCCGCCGCAACATACGGTAACACCGGCTTTGCGTACATTCTCCAGTGTTTCCAAACGGTCATTATAAGTGCGTGTAGTAATGATCTCGCTGTAATGTTCTTTGCTCGTATCTAAATTATGGTTGTATGCATATAAACCTGCGTCTGCTAATTTTTGCGCCTGGTATTCTGTAAGCATGCCAAGTGTGCAGCATACTTCCATACCCATTTCATTTACGCCTTTTACCATATCGAGTACGCGGTCAAAATCGCGGTTATCCCTTACCTCTCTCCATGCGGCGCCCATACAGAACCTTGTACTGCCCGCATCTTTTGCTTTTTGTGCATAGGACAGAACATCTTCTTTCTGCATCAATGCCTGCACATCTACTCCGGTATTGTAACGCGCGGCCTGCGGACAATAAGCACAGTCTTCACTGCAGCCGCCGGTTTTTATGCTTAATAAAGTACACACCTGTACCTCGGCCGTATCATTGTATTTGCGATGAAGCGATGCGGCATTAAAGATCAATTCAAGCAATGGGGTGTCATAAATATTTTTGATCTCGGGTAAGCTCCAGTTGGTGCGGATATCTGACATTGTAATTAGTAATTAGTTATTAATAATTAGTAATTGGGTTGATACGCAAATATAAGGATGAAATGATTGATGGATGAGTTGCTAATCTTTTCTGGTGGTGATATAATTTCTCCACTTATCTATTACTCCCTGCATATCATCCGGTAAAGCCGATTCAAAAAAAACTTCCTGTTTGGTTGTTGGATGTATGAAGCCTAATGTTTTTGCATGGAGGGCGCAACGTGGACAGATCTCAAAACAATTATCAACAAACTGTTTGTATTTGCTGTAAATGGTTCCTTTCAATATTTTATCACCGCCATATTCCCAGTCGTTGAAAAGCGTGTGGCCGATATGTTTCATGTGAACGCGGATCTGGTGCGTGCGGCCGGTTTCCAGAATACATTCCACAAGTGTTACATAATTAAAACGCTCGATCACTTTATAATGTGTTATCGCATGTTTGCCCACATCGCCTTCGGGATAAACCGTAAACATTTTACGGTGTTGTTCATGGCGGGCAATATGCCCGGTAATGGTTCCTTCGTCCTGTTCCATATCTCCCCATACCAATGCAACGTACCTTCTTTTTACTGTGTGGTTAAAAAATTGCTTTGCAAGATTGGCAGCAGCTTCTGGTGTTTTAGCCAATACGATCAACCCCGTTGTATTTTTATCTATGCGGTGAACAAGCCCGAACCTTGGCAAAGCATCTTCATCAATATTAGGATTTTGTTGTTCCAGATAATATGCAACGCCATTCAGTAAAGTGCCGCTGAAATTTCCCACACCCGGATGCACCACCATATTGGGCGGTTTGTTGATCACCATCAATGCATCATCTTCATAAACAATATTCAGTGGAATGTTCTCGCGTTTGAGAACCGTGTGTTCGGGGTTGATCAGGCTCATCAGCAACAATTCATCACCCGGCTTTATTTTATAATTGCTCTTTACAATTTTTCCGTTCACTGTTACAAAGCCCGCTTCAATGCCCTGCTGCACTTTGTTACGCGTAACATTTTCTACATGCGTTTGTATCCATTTGTCTATCCGTAAAGGTTCCTGGCCCCTGTCAATAGTAAAACTCTTACGCTCATACAGCGTTTCGGAAGCTTCTTCGGGTAGGTTATCGGTATCATCCTGCATCCGGCAAAAATAGACGATAGTTTTAAAAAAAACGATGCTATAACTGCCTATTGACCATTGGCCATGGACTATGGA
>JABDAP010000105.1 GCA_013289065.1 Bacteroidota bacterium
CGTGTGATAAGAACCTGTCGTGAAATGGGTATTAAAACAGTTGCCGTTTATTCTACTGCAGATAAAGACAGCCTTCATGTAAAGTTCGCAGATGAAGCGGTTTGTATTGGTAAACCTGCAAGCGCTGATTCTTATCTCAACATTCCGCATATCATGGCCGCTGCAGAAATAACCAATGCAGATGCAGTGCATCCGGGTTATGGGTTTCTTGCAGAGAATGCAAAATTTTCACAGATCTGCGCCGATCATGGAATTAAATTTATCGGCCCCACACCGGAGATGATCAATAAAATGGGTGATAAGATCACTGCAAAAGATACCATGATCAAAGCCGGTGTTCCTGTTGTACCCGGTGGGGAAGGTTTACTCGAAAGTGTTGACCAGGCAAAGTCGCTTGCAAAAACAGTTGGTTACCCCGTTATCTTAAAAGCCACTGCAGGCGGCGGTGGTAAAGGTATGCGCGTGGTTTGGGAAGAATCTGAAATTGAAAAAGCATACAGCACTGCCAAACAGGAAGCTGCTGCATCGTTCAAGAACGATGGCATTTACATGGAGAAATTTGTGGAAGAACCCCGCCACATAGAAATACAGGTTGCAGGCGATCAATACGGAACAGTTTGCCACATGAGTGAAAGAGATTGTTCGATCCAGCGCCGTCATCAGAAGTTAGTAGAAGAATCGCCTTCTCCTTTTATGACACCGGAACTGAGAAAAAAAATGGGCGAGGCTGCTATCAAAGCCGCTTCTGCTATCAATTACGAAAGTGTTGGAACAATAGAGTTCCTGGTAGATAAGCACCGCAATTTCTATTTCATGGAAATGAATACACGGATCCAGGTAGAACATTGTGTTACGGAAGAAGTGATCAATTTTGACCTGATCAAAGAACAGATCAAGATCGCTGCGGGTGAAACAATATCAGGAAAAAATTATGAGCCGCAGATGCATGCGATCGAATGCCGCATCAATGCAGAAGATCCATACAACGATTTTCGCCCATCACCCGGAAAAATTACTACACTGCATACACCCGGCGGACATGGGGTTCGTGTAGACAGCCATGTATATGCAGGTTATGTGATACCGCCTTATTACGATTCAATGATCGGCAAACTGATCACTATTGCACAAACGCGTGAAGAAGCTATTGATACGATGTACCGCGCATTAAGTGAATATGTGATCGAAGGAGTGAAGACAACCATTCCTTTTCATCTGCAGTTAATGATGAATGAAGATTTCCGGAAAGGAAATTTCACGACTAAGTTCTTAGAATCATTTAAAATGAAATAGGTTAAAAAAGTTAAACAGGTTAAAAGGGTTAAAGAAGTATTTGTTATTTACTTTTTTTAACCCTTTTAACTTTTTTAACCTGTTTAACTATAATTGTTTTTCATTAAAAAACGCTACCGCTTTAGCGATCTGCTCATCACTCAATCCCACAACTTTAAACCTTCTGTCTCTTTCATGGCTCATCGCAACGGTTCTGCGGATCCTGTTAAAATCTGTTTCGGGAATTTTCGATATATCAAAAGCTTCTTTTTCTTTCCATACTTCTATTTCAAATAACATATCAGCCTGCCGCCCATTGATGCCTAATTTATCGATCAGTGGTTTGCGGTGCAGTGTTTTATACAATTGTAATGCACGGGCAGTAGATAATGTATCGAATTTTTTATTGAATACCAGTTCTGTAGCAGGGCAGGTTCCTTTGTTCTTTTCAATATCAAGCAAACCTTTCAGCTGCTCATCTGATAAATGGATGGCTTTATATCGTTTGATCACTTCTGTCTGGAGTTCACCGGCGGTTGCATAGGTTTCGTTTGTATTTGCATCGATGCTTTGTTGCTGCAATCTTGCCCAGTAATCAATTTCGCCAACCTTATCTGCCATTTCAGCGGTGAATTTATATTTCTCCATCAGATCAGTTTTGGCACAGTAGCCAAACAGCTCTTTTAATTCTTCCGGCGTACGCTTAACGGCTGCGTCCTGTGCAGTTACTGCAGTTGTATAACCAAGAAATAACAGCACACATAAGATCATTCGTTTCATCACATAAAATTTAGGTATTGAAATTACAACGTATACTTTAAATAATAACGGCGCTTCAATTTGAAGCGCCGTTATTATTTAGAACAGTGTCAGAAATTATTTTCCGCCACCGCCACCGCCTGGACGACCGCCGCCTGGACGCTGTGACATGATTTCAACTACTTTTTTAACAGCATCTGCAGAAAGGCCTGCTTTTTCAAGTCTTTTTTGTCTTGCTTCAGCCATAGCCGGTGCTTTAGCTTGCCTGTCTTCACGTGTGATGCTCTGGAAATCAGCAGTACCATACACTGCTGTCATAATAGCCCTGTCATTCCAGATAGCTACTACTGAATCAGCCTGAGCAGGAGTCAAACCAGCCGGGGCTAGCCTTTCCTTCATAGCAGCAGCGCGCTGCTCTGGTGTCATTTGCTGACCTCCGCCTTGAGCCATTGCAGTTGTTACTGAAAAGCAAACAACTACGGCTACGAATGCAATTACTTTTTTCATACAAGTACGTTTTATGTTTTTAATTTTTAGGTTAGGAAAAGTAAGACATTTCATTTTTACTTCCCAACTTTTTTCGGTAGAGGGCTTTCGGCAGTCGGCATTCCACACTGCTTAACAAATTTTTAATACACCAATAAAAAACCCCGTTCCTAAGAATAGGAACAGGGTTATAATTGCTCAAGTCAAAAAGTCTCTTTATCGTAAGAATAACATTTCGCGGTATTTGGGTAATGTCCAGATATCATCATCTACCAGATGTTCCAGTTTATCTACACTATATCGGATATCATCGAAGAAAGCTGCTTTTACCTGGCTTTCATAGGCGATGGCTTTGGTACGTGTATCGGTAATATTATTTACGATCTTTCTTGCTTCTACCATCTCATGTACTTTGTTGTGAATGATCTGGATATGTTCGCTTACGGATTTTAATATTTCCAACTGGCTCTTATAACTTCCTTCAGCGAGGCCTGCTGCTTTTAATCCGTTGATATTAGCGAGCAATTCATTCTGGTACTTGATGGCCGCAGGCAGAATATGGTTGATCGCAAGGTCGCCCATGATACGTGCCTCGATCTGTACTTTCTTGATATATTTTTCCAGTTCGATCTCATGTCTTGCTTCCAGTTCCGAATGTGAATACACACCATTTGTTTCAAACAGTTTTTTTGCTTTGTCTGAAACCATTGCATCCAGTGCGATCGGCGTTGTTTTCAGGTTTGGCAATCCACGGCGTTCCGCTTCGTGATGCCATTCATCGCTGTAACCATCTCCTTCAAATAATACTTTTTTGCCTTCAACAATATATTTCTGTATCACTTGCATGATGGCGATCTCTTTCTTGTCGCCTTTTTCAATCAATGCATCTACATCTATTTTGAACTTCTTCAAAGTATCTGCCATGATGGTATTCAAAACCGTCATTGAGATAGCGCAGTTGGCCGAAGAACCTACGGCACGGAACTCAAATTTGTTACCGGTAAATGCAAATGGAGATGTCCTGTTGCGATCCGTATTGTCCAGCATCAATTCAGGAATACTGCGGTGAAGGTCTAATTTGAGGATAGCTTCATCCTGTTCATCGAACTTGGTATTAACCCTGGTTTCCACATCTGCCAGTACTTTGGAAAGATATTGACCAACAAAAACAGAAATGATCGCAGGTGGCGCTTCATTCGCTCCCAAACGGTGATCATTCGGCGCTGATGCAATGGCTGCACGCATAATATCTGCATGGTCATGCACTGCTTTAATGATATTCACAAAGAAGGTAAGGAACATCAGGTTGGTCTTTGGCGTTTTGCCCGGCGCCAGGAGATTTACACCCGTATCCGTTGCCATACTCCAGTTATTATGTTTACCGCTTCCATTGATACCGGCAAATGGTTTCTCGTGTAATAGCACAACCAGTTTATGGCGTTTGGCCACACGGCTCATCACATCCATCAATAATGTGTTATGGTCAACCGCAATATTTACTTCTTCAAAAATAGGTGCACACTCAAACTGGGCGGGAGCAACTTCATTGTGACGTGTGCGAAGCGGAATACCTAGTTTATAAGCTTCCTGCTCATAGTCCCGCATAAATGCATATACGCGCTCAGGGATCGATCCAAAATAATGATCTTCCAGTTGCTGCCCTTTTGCAGGAGCAGCGCCAAAAACCGTCCGGCCGCACTGGATCAGATCCGGGCGGGCATTCGCTAGCGCTTCATCAATTACAAAATATTCCTGTTCCCAGCCAAGCGTTGCAGTTACTTTGGTTACGTTCTTATCAAAATAGTTGCAAACATCAACCGCAGATCTGTTGAGTGATTCCAATGCTTTCAGCAAAGGCGCTTTATAGTCGAGCGATTCGCCCGTATAAGAAACGAAGATGGTAGGGATACATAAAGTTTTGCCTTTGCCGATCTCAATAATAAATGCAGGCGAAGAAGGATCCCATGCAGTATAACCACGTGCTTCAAAAGTTGCACGCAATCCACCGCTCGGAAAAGAGGAAGCATCCGGTTCCTGTTGTATGAGCGCGGCACCGTCAAATTCTTCAATGGCAGTACCATCGCTTTTAATAGTAAAGAAAGAATCATGTTTTTCAGCGGTAGTTCCGGTAAGGGGCTGG
>JABDAP010000106.1 GCA_013289065.1 Bacteroidota bacterium
AGATTTTATTATCCTAGATGCGTCAGAAAAAACGGGTGACACATGGCGTAACCGTTGGGATTCGTTACGGTTATTTACACCAAGATGGGCCAATGCGCTTCCGGGAGCTGTATTCCCTCCCGGCCATTCCCTTTTTCCAGGAAAAGATGAAACAGCAGATTATTTAAGTGGTTATTCCATATCGTTTGGATTACCGGTAATGAATCAAACCAGAATATTGCGTGTTGAAAAAAAACAAGAAGGATACGAGCTTACACATGCCAAAGGAATATTTACCTGTAACAACCTGGTCATTGCCAGTGGCAGCTATACTGTTCCAAAGATCCCTGCCTTTGCAAAAAATGTAGACCCGGAAATTTATCAGGTACATGCTGCGGCATACCGCAGGCCAGCTGAATTACCACCAGGTGATGTGTTGATAGTAGGTGCGGGTACATCGGGAATACAAATTGCCATCGATGTGGCTGTTTCAAAACGAAAAACATATCTCAGTGGAACACCACCTGCGCAAATCCCATACTTCGCTATCCATTATTTAGGCAGGCCGTTTATTTGGGTACTGCAAAATATCATCACACTGAAAACGGTAATGGGAAGAAAAGCGCAAACTGCGATCAAGTCGAAAGGAGGTGGATCGCCACTCATTGGCATCAGTGTAAAAGATGCGCAGAAAGCAGGAGCCATGCATGTTGGACGTGTTCAGGGCCTGCTGGCCGGCTACCCTGTTCTCGAAGATGGTACGGTTATGAATCATGTTTCTTCCGTGATCTGGTGTACCGGTTTTAGCAATGATTTTTCATGGATCAACATAGAAAATATAACGGATGAAAAAGGGTACCTGTTGGGTACCAGGGGCGTATCGGAACATAAAGGCCTGTATTTTGTGGGTATGGTGTTTCAGTATGGCTTAACCTCAAACTGGATCAATGGAGTGGGAAGAGACGCAGCGTATGTAGCTGCCCATATTAATAGCAATAAATAATTCCGGCAAAAACAGCGTATAAATGACAGTAGAAAGTTCAATAGAGATCGTGCCTGTAACGTTTAATGACCCCAATGTGCTGGAATTGATTGCCAAACTGGATGCTTACCAGGTTTCTTTGTATGGTATCGATCAATGCAACCTCGACACGCCCGATCAGTTACAACAAAGTAATGCGTTTGCACTTGGCGGATATTCAGCAGATGTATTGATCGGTATCGGCGCCATTAAGCTCTTTGATATTTATGGAGAGATCAAAAGAATGTACATCGAACAGGCGTATCGCGGTTGGGGCATCGCAGAAAAAATACTCACCGGCCTGGAACGTTACGCGAAACAGGCCGGAGCAGAACAGGTATACCTGGAAACGGGTAAATTGCAAAAGGCAGCTATCCGGTTTTACCAAAAATCAGGTTACACTGAAGTTGAAAAATTCGGGCACTATCATCCCAACTCCGTCAGCATTTTTTTTACTAAAAAATGTTAGCCTCAATTCTTGCCAGGTAACACTACCTGCCTGCGAAAGGCCCTTAACAAAAAGAAAAAGCCAACCAGGTTAATCACAAATCTAATTCGATCGCATAGGATCCACTTGTCAGACATCGCCCTTATTATTTCCGGCGTATTATTACCACCGGCCCTTACCATCAGCGTTTCGTTGATCGGGTAAATATAGCCCAGTGTAAAAATAATGGTCGCAACTGTGCATGAAAAAGTGATCAGCAGGTCGCGGCGATGACGCACATACTTCCACCCGAATACTACCGCCAGTAATTGCGGCAGAATACTTCTTAACAGCATAAAAGGCGGACCAAAAAAGTTCCAGATATACGTATTAAAGTCTGTATGACTAAAAAAATAACGTACAGATTCCGGCGGATGATTACTCCATTGCGGATCTATTACACACATCATGTAAACTGTACCTCCTACCCATATGCTGGCGCCGATAACAGCCCACCATAGTGACATATGAAAAAGCTTCGTTGAAATTTGCATCTTTATATCAGTTTAATTGTTTGAAAAAGATCGGGATCATAATATCATGCACCAAATTGCCTTAAGTGATGATCCATATGCATCCATGAAATAATACCCCATTGAATTGGGGTAAGAAAACCGAGAGCAGCATGCAGGCAATTAATGGGTCCTTCATGTGTTGCAAACTTTTCGATAGATATGATCAGTGCTTTTCTTTGTTCTTCAAATTGATCCTCTCCTGCTTTGTTGAAGGTTTGCAAACGCGCAGGGCCCACCCTGTTTTTTGGCAATTGGGAGATAATATGAAAGCAGGCGAATTTTCTTAAGCGTTCCGCCACAGTAGGTTTACGGTACGGGCTGTTATCCTCAAAAATAAAACGGTTAGCGAGCGTACAGTGAAGCAACATTTCTGTTAGCAACATCGTACCCCATAAGCGTACGCTGTTGGGTTGTAATTTCTTGAACCTGTCGATGATCTCTGCTGCTTCTATAGGGTCTGATAAAGTTTTCTTCATAATTCCAACTGACAAGTAATTCTGATGTATAATTAGAACGCAAAATTACCGGCACCCCGGATGAGTAAGCATCACGGAAAACAGTGATAAATGAAAAATATAAATCCATATTATCTTTATCTAAGCAACTGAACCGTTTATATGAAGAGTTCTGAACAGTAAACAATTGTTGTAATAAAAAAATGCAGCCGGAAATGTTTTCAGGTCACAGGTTTAATTTCACGCTCAGCCATTTGAACGCTTTTTTGATTAATCAACTTTAATTTATACCCTGTGAAACCATTATTGCTCATATTGGACGACTGGGAAGGCCACATTGCCGCATCTCCATACATCGAAAAACTGAAAACTATTGCAGATATCAGGTTTTTACCTTATCCTATTGAAGAGGCTGATGATGATGAACTCGTCAACATTCGTTTTTTGATGGCTCTTAGGGAACGTACAGCTTTAAATGAATCAGTATTCAGCCGGCTGCCTCATCTTGAACTCATCCTTCAAACTGGTGGTCATGCTTATCATATTGATAACCATGCGGCCCAAAAACGCGGTATTGTCATCGCGCTGGGCAGGCATGTTAAAGCCCCGTTGGTATCAGTTCCTGAGCTGACAATGGCCATGTGCCTGAGCCTGTTCCATCGTTTGCCGGAGGCACAATTGGCCATGCGTAACGGTGAGTGGCCCTTGCTTACCGGGCGTACCCTTGCCGGAAAGCGACTTGGGGTCTTAGGTATGGGCCGCCATGGAACAAGATTCGCTCAAATCGCAAAAAATGCTTTCCAAATGGAAGTTGTCGCCTGGGACCGATCAGGAAACAATATGCCTGGCCCTGACGGTATTGCCCGGTTAAAGCTGGAGGAACTGTTGAGGACAAGCAATGTGATCAGCATACATCTGCGTCTGTCACCTGAATCCACAAAACTCATCAACAGTGAATGCTTAAACCAGATGAAACCAGGTGCTTTTTTAATTAATACCTCTCGTGGCGCAATTATCGATGAACCCGCACTGATCAATGCCCTGCTGTCAGGAAAACTTGCAGGAGCGGGGCTTGACGTATTCGAACATGAACCCCTGGCTGCCGATTCGCCATTAAGATCAATGAAAAATGTTCTGCTTACTCCACACGTCGGCTGGACAGTAGAAGAAGTATTTGAAGAATTCACACAAATCGCTTTTACGCAATTAAGTGAGTATCTCAACGGTACACTGAGCGGATCAGAGCTTTACAATCCATAACCCGGCAATTCGTAATAGTAAACAAATAAAGCAATTGGTATTCTGCCGTTTTCATTTCTGAAAACATTAAAAGAAGCATGAGAAAGATTCCTTTCGTTTTTCTCATGACTTAATAAATTTTCATGTCTCAACGAAAAAATCATGGTATTCAGGTATTTCAATAACGCCGGAAGTTTTTCCTCTTGCATAATATTGTTATATCGTACTTGGTATTTGACGGGTACGAATTTACTCTTTGTATAGGGTATTCACCGCGATAAATTTTGATAGTATAACTATTGCCTTTTAATCGAATCGGATTTTGCAGGTATCCAAGCTTTACTATCGTACTAAAGAAAATCACGGTATTCTGTTATTGCCAATTGCCAAACCTTTTGCCAGATTTGCACAACAAAATTTATGACTTATGACAAATAATGGACTTAATGTTCTCCGTGAGGTAGTGGAAAAAGGTTTTGGAATGGCAGATATGAATGTCATTGATAAATATGTTTGTGATGACTATATCGAACATCAGTTCGGAAGGCCGAATGGAAAGGAAATTTTAAAGATGTCGATCATTGGCCTTTCTCAAGCCTTTTCCGAACGTAAATACGAGCTTATACAATATGCAATTGTTGACGACAAGGTATGGGGACATTACCTATTTACCGGAGTGCATACAGGAATTTTTTATGGGCATCAACCAACAGGAATAAGAGTAAACATCCATGTTATGGATATTGTTACAATTGAAAATAATCAAATAATTGAGCATTGGGGTGTCCCCGATCGGCTCGCATTATTAATGCAGATCGGAGCAACAGGTGTCAACAATAAGTAAATTCTTTGGGAAATTAATCTTTTCGAATAGAGGACCATATCACAAGAATTAAAGCAATAAAAGAGGTCACTGTCCGTATTTTATGTAATAGCCACCACTTGTCTCTTA
>JABDAP010000107.1 GCA_013289065.1 Bacteroidota bacterium
TTACCGAATCCGAAAAATTAGCCTGGTTCAATTCAGCGGGTTATCTCGAGATCGCTCTCCGCAATGGTAATATGGCCGGGCTTTTTGGCCTGCAGGGTTTTAATGAACAGATGCAGCAAACCGGGTCCGCTTCGGGTAATAAATGGTTTTACCAGACGGTGAGGATCTTCTTTGAATAAAAAGTTTCAGCTATCAGCTTTAAGCGTGTGAAATATCGAGGTAATATTTTATGAAACGGGCTTTATATTACTATGTAGCTTTTGTTGTGTCACTCACTTGTACTGATGAATCATTATTCAGCAAAGATAGATACTAATTTACCCCCGCCCCTAAAGGGGAGAAAAAGGATACTTCCAAGTCCCTTTAGGGATTTAGGGTAAAAAAATAAAAAAATGAACACTTTCTACCCCCACCCCTAAAAGGGAGAAAAAAGATACTTCAAAGTCCCTTTAGGAATTTAGGGCAGAAAAATAAAACCAAAAAATACTCACTAAAATCTCTGCTTCTCTGCGGTGAAACGGTTAAATAATCGGCGGTAAATAATTCCAGTACTAAAAAGAAATATTAATTTTGTACAAACCTAACTGCCGGGAACGGATACAGGGCAATCGTAAAGCAAAATGATTTAGCGCCACTTGACTGGATAAAATAATTCAATAGTATATTCTCGGAATTGATAAAAACCTGCCGCCGGATATTACAATATCGGTAGTGAGAAGAACCCCGAAGTAAAGTTTTATTAATTACCCCCGCTGTTCCTGATCCCGTCTTTTGTAAGAAGAGCAGTCAACTCTTCCAGCATATCGTTGGTGAACCATTCCATTTGAAGAAGCTCCGTAAGAGGCGTATCAAGTAATTGCTTCAGCGTAATAAAACCATTTGCTTTCGAAATGCTTTTGAAGTTATCGCTCACAGAAAGATGGTCGATGGGTAGCTGTAATTTTTCTTCTGATAACGGTTCCATAGTTTGAATTATTACAGCCATTAAGATAAGCTATTTCATAAAGCGGTCTTTTTGAGCCGCTGCTTTATCATCTATTTTAGTCATTTTTAATATTTATGGAAGTAAAATCAGAAGAGATATTAAAAAAGTTCGGGAAGCATATTAAAAAACTACGTGAAAAACGCGGGCTCAGCCTTCGTGAAATGTCTTATATCTGCAGTATCGACAACAGCAAAATATCCAAGATAGAACAGGGTAAAATAAACATCACCATTTTAACACTGATCGAATTGTCTACCGCACTCGAAGTTTCGCCGGGAGAATTACTCGGGTTCCTGAAAGCATAAATATTTTATCCCCAATACAGAGCAGTGGTAAAAGGATCTCTTTTTGCTGCTGCTTTTATTTTATACCGATCATGTGCAGCCATTCTTCCGCGCGTTTGGGCCATTCAAGAATACCGGTTCCTTTTTTTCTCAGGCCATAACCATGCCCTCCTGTTGTATACAAATGCATTTCAGCCGGAACCTTTTCTTTTTTTAATGCGAGATAATAAAATATACTGTTCTCCACTCTTACAGGGTCATCTTCTGTTTGTATCAATAAAGTAGGCGGTGTATTGCCGCTGACTTTTATTTCCGGCGCGATCTTATCCCCTTCTTCTTTCACTGTTAAATAAGCCGGGTAAACCAGCATTACAAAATCGGGCCTGCAGCTTATTTCATCGGCTGCATCGATCTTTGCATAGGTTCTTTTTTCATAAGTGTTACTTGCTGTTGCTGATAAATGTCCGCCTGCCGAAAATCCCATGATGCCGATCTTTCCTGTATCTATGCCCCATTTTACTGCATTATATCTTATCAGGCCTAAAGCTCTTTGTGCATCCTGTAAAGGTGCTATATACCGTGTTTCAACAGAAGGTTTGGGAACACGGTATTTTAAAAGTATGGCCGTGATGCCGATAGAGTTGAGCCAGTTACACACTTCTACTCCTTCGAGGTCTATGGCTAAAATGCTGTAGCCGCCACCCGGACAAACAATGACCGCAGCATGTGCAGCAATATTTTTTGGCGCTTCATATATTGTGATCGTTGGTTGGGTGATATCGGTAAGGCGTATCACCGGTTTGCCATCTACCAATCCTTCGCCGGGTTTTGAGATATCATGCTCTTTGTTTTGGCCGTCATTTGCGCCGGGCCATAAATATATCGTGAGTGGTTGATCTTTTTCTTGTGCAGAAGAAGTTAAAGATGTTGTCAACAAAAAAACGAGGGTGCAAAAAAAAGATACAGGTTTCATGATAAATATTTTTAAACGTTACCAATCAAGTTTTAATAATGATACGCCTTGTCTTGGTAATGAAATATGTAAGATCGTTTTTTTATCTGCAGTTGTAATAGTTGCCGGTTGCCCCATAGTTTGCAAAGCGCCTGCGTTTTGGAGTTCTTTTATTTGTGCCGCTGTTGGGTCTTGCGGTGAACCCATTTTTTTCCATAACTCATATGAATTACTGTGTTCATTATCTATGCGGTAATGTGTGAATTTTATTTGTTTTGCCGGAATGTCACTGATAGTAACATCTATATTTTCTGCGGGTGATTGCCTGTCTTCGTCGTGATAGTTCCAGATCATTACAGCCGCTGAGTTTTTATCTGTTGATGCCAGTGCGCCGATATCCGTTTGCCTGCGTACGCTTGAATCCATCACATCCTGTAAAGCATAGCGCCTGTTACTTTCTGCCATCACACGTTTTCCTTTCATCATGCCAAACATCCGGAAAACATTCAGCACCGGTTTATCAACGCCATTGGTGGCGAGGTCGCGAAAACCATAGAACCATGGCTGGTTCTCAAATTCAAACGACCAGGATACGGCTCCGATCAGATTTGCATTGTACTGATCCATCAATTCATATTCACGTGCAAATGTTGCAGCGGTATAGCTCGAATACATCGTGCCATTCCGGTACGCATTGGAAGGATTGGTTGCCATACCACATGCGGCACAACCTTCGGGATCCGATTCGCCAACGATCAATGGTAAATTTTTTGTTTCGGGATAAGAAGCGGCGAGTTTCATTCCGGCAGCAATATCGCGCAGTTGCGGCGACATGTTCATCCATACCACACCATTTTTCAATGTTGGATTTCCTTTAGCATGAAACAGCAAAGCTTCCAATGGCGAACCGATCTTACCGGTTGCATAATTGGTATCGTGCAGGCAATGCTGTACAAATGCATTCATAAATTTCAATGCACCTGCGCCTGATGTGCCGGCGATATTCAATCCGCCGATACGCGCCGTTGGCAAAGCGTGTTTTAATCCATCTGCAGCATAATCATATAATTTCATGTATTCCTGCTGTGTGCCTTTCCAGTAACCATTTGGTTCGTTCCATACTTCCCAGTACCAGCTCTCCACTTCTTTTTTGCCATAACGCTCAACAGAATGTTTTACCCATTGATATACCAGCTCGCGCCATTTGTTATAATCTTTTGGCGGATATGCCCAGCCGGTAAAAAATATTACTGTATGGATCACCGGGTTTCCAATTGTGTTTGTATGGTTCGGGATGTGTTGACAATGCTTCGGGCATAAAACCAATTTGTGCCAATGGTTTCATGCCGCGCTGGATATAGGTATCAAAAATACTGTCGATGATATGCCAGTTATAAACAGGGTTACCGTTTGCGTCTTCTGTATAGGCATTGCTTGATCCCCATTTTAATGCAGGCGTTCCATCGCCGCTGCACAATAAACTATGTGTGCGTACATAAACAGGAACGGGGCTTAGCGCAGCTAATTCTGATAATAATTTTTTACCGTCTTTCATGTAAGTATAGTTGGGTTCATCATAGCCAAACCATGCCCAGATGGGTTTCATATTACCTTGTTCTCTGGCAAGATCAACCTGTATTTGTACGGCTTCGTTTTTATCCTGTGCGTATAAAAAAATATTTACAGCAACAAGTATATATAATAAAGTAAATATTTTTTTTCGTTGCTGTTTTATGTACTGCATGATGCCGGAAAATTTTACTTGAACATTCACTATATTTATTACCAACAACCATTGCAACAATGAATAACCTTGCCTCAACTTACAGGAAAATTTTGATAATACTGTTATGCACCGGCTTAATAACGCCCGCATTCAGCCAACCGAAAAATACACCGCAAAAATTTTTATTGCGTGATGAAGGGTTGTCGCAACTGAGTTATGTGGATGTTGCCAATCCTTCAAACAACTGGTATATGCCTGTACCAACCGGCCGCGATATACAATTGGTTGGACAAGGCCGTGTACTCATCGGCACCGGTAATGGTTATGAAGAAAGAAACATATCCAACGGCGAAAAAGTATTTGAATTGGTTTCTTTTCCCAATACACTTTCTGCGCATCGGATGCGTAACGGAAATACCTTATTGACAGGTATGGACTGGCAGGGTAAAAAAGGCGTGGTATTGATAGAAGTTGATAAAACCGGCGCCATTAAAAGAGAGATCGATTACGGTGGATTTACTTATTTACGTTTGGCGCGTGAAACACCAACGGGTACGCTTCTGGTTGCTGCCGAGGATACCGTGTTTGAAGGAAACCTTGATGGAAAAGTTTTATGGAAAGTAAAAATACAAGGCAAAAAAGATAAGCCGCATGTATGGCAGGCGCTTCGTTTATCAAATGGTAAAACTATTGTGGCCA
>JABDAP010000108.1:0-1419 GCA_013289065.1 Bacteroidota bacterium
ACTTACAGCGATGTAACAACAGGCAACACTATCACCAGAACCTGGAAAGCAACGGATGCAGCAGGCAACATAAGTACCGGCACACAAACGATCACCAGTGTTGATAATACCAAACCAACGATCACCGATCCGAAAGATGTAACGGTAAGCTGCGGAACAAGTACACTGCCATCGGCAACGGGAACGGCCACTGCAACGGATAACTGCAGTACACCAACGGTTAGTTATGCAGACAACACGAACGGAAACATAATAACCAGGACATGGACAGCAACGGATGCGGCAGGTAATAGCAGCAGCAGCACACAGATCATTACGATAGTGGATAATACCAAACCAACCATCAGTGATGTAGGCACACCAACGGCATCCGATAACTGCAGCAGTGTAACGTTAACGCATACCGATGCAGCAAGCGGCAACACCATTACAAGAACCTGGAGAGCAACGGATGCATCAGGCAACTATGCAACTTCCACGCAGGTGATCACGATCGGATCAGCGTTCACAGCAAGTGTAACATCGGTGCCGACCAACAGCACTTATACGGGTGGCATAGCAACGAACCTGTATGTAGGCTATGGTGCACAGAGCACAACCTTACAGATGTGTTCACTGCCATCGGCAGGAGCGCCGTATACGTATAGCCGCACCGGTGTTCACGCCATCTACATTTGGATACTATACATTTAATGTAACGGTAACCAATAAGTATGGATGCACCTCAACAGCAGGTATCAGTATCTGTGTAACGGATATAAGAGTGCCTGGAACAAGTGGTGCTAATCTGAAAGTATATGTATGCCATACGCCAAACGGCCACAATGCCGTTGCACAAACACTGCAGGTATTGATCAGCCAGGTTCCATCGCATATCGGCAACAATACATGCGGCGGTAATGGTAACGACAGGCTGGGAAGTTGTGATCAGTCGCCATGTAACATAACCATTACCAACTCAAGCAACAATGTAGTTACTGCAACCAAGGAAGGGGCATCATCAGAAGTGTCTACTTCAGAGGAAGATTTAAAAGTAACGGTGATGCCAAACCCAACCACTACTTTCTTCACACTGAAACTGGAAAGCAAATATGAAACACCGGTTAACATGCGTGTGATGGATGCAAGGGGCAGGGTGATAGATGCGAGGTCTAAGATCGGCGCCAACAGCACCATACAGATCGGACACAATTACAGCAGCGGTACTTATTATGCAGAGTTGATACAGGGTAATGTGAGAAAAGTGGTGCAGATGATAAAGGGAAGAGGATAGTATTAATTAGTAATTAATAATTAGCAATTAGTAATTGGATCGAATAATAAAGGGCCCGTTCCGGATTGGAACGGGCCCTTGTTGTGCGTATCATTTTTTATTGCCACAGAATACACAGAAAAGCACAGAAAAGGTCTGTGTAGATC
>JABDAP010000108.1:1429-4455 GCA_013289065.1 Bacteroidota bacterium
GTGTAGATCTGTGTATTCTGTGGCTATGTTGTTTTAATATTTTTCTTTTACCCCCGCCCCTAAAGGGGAGAGAAAGCATTTTTAAGAACCCCTTTAGGGGCAGGGGTAAAATGAGTATCTTTTTTTGCCATCCAATGAGCGAGGTATATAAAAAAGAGTGACAAAACAAGATTTATAATAAAAAAGGAGAATATACTTTACGGGTAATGGTTGATTGAAGTTGTTTTGACAATGGGCGTACCACCGGCATCCGTTTCAGTTGTTATTTGTCTTGTGGCTAAAGGGGTTAAAGTGATTTCAATTTTGTACCCTTGGGAAGCATGAACCGCACAGAGATTCGCATCACAATTAGGAGCCCATATCGCCGTGCCTGAAGGGCGACGCCTGCCTGATGCATGACGACCGGCTGGCCGGCGAAGACGAACTCCAAGATAATAAGGAGCGGGATTATTACAGCCAGGAATTAAACATTGAGCCATACATACAAATTTAGTTTTGTAATTATATGAAATAAACTCGAGTCCTCAAATAGAAGTGACAGAATTGAATTTTTCATTCTCACAGGGTGTCATCAATAAAATAAAAATAGAAAGCCTTCCGCAAATGTCTGCGGGGAACCTGTTGGCAGATCATTTCAGATACACAATCCACAAAATTGCCCGATTGTGCAAATAAATATAACCCGGCTTATGTAAATTATCCCGCTATGCGGTCATCTTAGTTATATGGAAAACCAATATTCCACGCTACACACCCTGGCAAACGCAGTAAAAGAATTGCCCAATCCCAGTTCCTATTTTTGCACGCCGCGCGAAATGATCCTTCGTTGTACATACGATTGGGCAACCATATACGCTCATTTGATTTTATTGGAAAAAGAAAAACTGGTTGAATGCAGAAACGATCCAGTTCGCCATTACAAAATCTGGATTGGAAAAAATTGCTTCATTTGAAGCAGAAGAATCAGAACTGCTGATCTCCCTAAAGAAAACAAAGGTCAGTTAACAACAAACAGGCTTTTGAAAAATCAATCTCCTCTGCTATAATCCTTTATCTCCTTTTGTAGCAAATAGAACCAGATAATACATCGTTAGCACTTTTAACAGCAACGTTACCAACAATAATGCCTGCAATATGACCGGAACATTACCACAATGTTACCGCAATGTTAGTGTGCACAGGTTATTCAACCGGTTGGCCGGTTTGTTAACAACAAGATCACATATATACTTGCATTTCTGAAACACCCGGTTTATATTTATTGTCCAATCTACTTGCTATGACAATACCCGCACGGGAAAGAAGCAGCGCATATCCTACCCTTATCCGTTACCCCGATTTTACGGGAAGAATGAGTGGTTTTCTCAAAGAAATATTTATTGCCCGTGGCTGGATCGAACCCGCTCCCGGCAATAAAAAAGTTTTGTATGTAACAACCGAAGGAAAAAAGCATATAAAGGAAATGGGCATAGACGGAAAAAACAACTGGCCTGTTTAAACAAAGCCATTAAGGAATGATTATTGCGTTTTGTTTATTCCTGCTCTGCTCATTCAATAATAATCTTTAAAAACCAGGCTATGCCCGAAATGGTAATTGAAGCCCGTACCGCTGCTATCAGCCCGGCCGTGAAAGTGAAACGCATTCTTCCTTTCCGTCTTCGCAGAATGGTGGGCCCGTTTATTTTCATGGATCATGCCGGCCCAATAACAGATATTCCTTTACAGCCTTCCACATTGGATGTGCTTCCACATCCGCATATCGGACTATCTACCGTGAGTTATTTATTCGGTGGCCAGGTAACACACCGGGATAGCCTGGGTGTAGAGCAGATCATTCGTCCGGGAGAAGTTAACTGGATGACTGCCGGGAGCGGGATCGCCCATTCAGAAAGATTTGAAGATCCTTCGGCTCTTGCAGGAGGATTGGAAATGATACAAACATGGGTGGCGTTGCCGGAAAAAGATGAAGAGGCTGCACCTTCCTTCAACAATTATGCACCGGAACAACTTCCTGTTTATACAGATAAAGGTGTGTGGATGCGGCTGATCGCAGGCGATGCCTATGGATTGCAAAACGGTGTGAAAACCAATTCGCCGTTATTTTACCTGCATGTCATACTTCAGCCTGGCGCCACATTTGCGCTTCCTAAAGAGCATTCCGAAAGAGGGTTTTATATAGTAACAGGAAGCGTAGAATTATCCGGTATTGTATACGGCGCAGGAAAAATGCTGGTATTCAGCAAGGGAGAAGATCCATTGATCATGGCGAAAGAACATACCACACTTATGCTCCTCGGCGGTGAGCCTTTGGGCGAAAGGTTTATCTGGTGGAACTTTGTATCATCACGTAAAGAACGTATCGAACAGGCCAAGGAAGATTGGAAACAAGGTAGAATTATCCTGCCTCCCAATGATAATAAAGAATTTATTCCGCTGCCGGATGATACATCAAAACCGGCGGGCAGCGCACCAAAACCCGAACCTCTTTCCTGATAGCAGCGAATGATATTGCCTGTTCGTAATTTGATTTAAATAGACAAGGCCTTGCAATTATTTGTTTCCGGGTGAAGTAGATCTGATAATACTATAATAAAATCTTTCTAACAGCCTCATGTTTTTGGTAATGATTACCCCATTGGCTTTAAGCCCTGTTTTATAAGCCAATTGTTTATTATTATTGGTAGTTAAACCATGATCTAACCTGATCCTTGCTAAAAAGCCACTGTCCGACGGCACTCTTGATATATAACTGATGGTACCTGAAACATATCCCGCTTCTTCATAGGGATAAGCATCAAAACGCAGTTGAACAGGAAGGTTCGTTTCAATTTTGCCGAAATTAGCCTGCGGCAATATTGTTTCACCAAAGAAATGATTGTCCTCGGGATTAATATAACCTAATACTTTTCCCGACTGGACGAATTGGTTTTCCTGCAGTTGAACGATAAATGCTGCGCGCCCGTCGATCGGTGACTGCAAAATGAATCGTTTTTTCCAATCATTTATTAAGCTTTTCAGGTTATGAA
>JABDAP010000109.1 GCA_013289065.1 Bacteroidota bacterium
TTCAGGCAATTATTTCGCACGCCAAAGAATATGGCTTTGTGTTTCCGAGTAGTGAGATCTATGATGGCCTCAGCGCCGTATATGATTATGGCCCCTATGGCAGCGAACTGAAAAAAAATATCCGCGATTACTGGTGGAAAAGCATGACGCAGTTGCACGAAAATATTGTGGGGATCGATGCTGCCATTTTTATGCATCCAACCACCTGGAAGGCGAGCGGGCATGTTGATAATTTCAGCGACCCGATGATCGATAACCGCGACAGTAAAAAAAGATACCGGGTAGATCATTTACTCGAAGCAAAGGCAGATGCGCTAAGAGAGAAAGGAGAGGAAGGAGCTAAGGAGGCGGATGCTTTGTTGCTTGCAATGGATAGTTTATTGGCCGCGGAAGATTTTGCAGGATTGAAACAACTGATCATCGATCAAAAAATAACCTGTAGTGTAAGCGGCAATGCCAACTGGACGGATATCCGCCAATTTAATTTGATGTTCTCTACACAACTCGGTTCTGTTGCAGAAGATGCAGATACCATTTACCTGCGGCCTGAAACGGCACAGGGAATTTTTGTAAATTTTTTAAACGTGCAGAAAACGGCGCGGATGAAAATACCTTTTGGTATTGCACAAACAGGCAAAGCATTCCGTAATGAAATTGTAGCGCGCCAGTTCATTTTCCGCATGCGCGAATTTGAACAAATGGAAATGCAGTTCTTCGTTCGCCCAGGCACAGAGGGCGAATGGTACAAATATTGGAAAGAAGCAAGGCTTCAATGGCATTTGAGTTTAGGCATTTCGCCTGACAAATACCGTTACCATGATCATGTGAAACTGGCACACTATGCAAAAGAAGCCTGCGATATTGAATATGAATTTCCATTTGGATTTAAAGAAGTGGAAGGTATACACTCGCGCAGTGATTTTGATCTGACGCAACATCAATTATACAGCAAAAAGAAACTGCAGTATTTTGATACGGAGATCAACCAGAATTATGTGCCGTATGTAGTAGAAACATCGATCGGTTTAGACAGGATGTTCTTACTCATCATGTCAAATGCATACGAAGAAGAAACGATCAGCAAAGAAGACGGAACTACCGATAGCCGCACAGTGCTGCATATTCCAACGAGGATCGCACCAATGAAACTGGCTATTCTTCCGCTTACAAAAAAAGACGGGTTGCCGGAAATCGCCAGAGAGTTAATGAATGAATGCAAACCGTATTTCAAATGTTTCTACGAAGAAAAAGATGCGATCGGTAAAAGATACAGGCGCCAGGATGCAATAGGAACGCCATTCTGCGTAACCATCGATCATCAAACAAAAGAAGATCAAACCGTAACTATCCGCTACAGGGATTCTATGTTGCAGGAGAGAATATTAATGAATCAGGTGAAGGATCTGGTGTTGGGGCAGGTGAATTGAGTTAAAAGTTAATAGTTAAAAATTAATAGTGAAACCAACTTTTAATTTTTAACTATTAACTTTTAACTTCTGCCCCAAAATTTTTTACCCATAGAGTTCCAAATGGATCGCCTTCTTATCATACCCCATCTGCAATATGCGGAACTTGGCTTCATCGATCATATTCTTCCAGCCGCATAAATAAAACTTGGCCGGTTTTTTTCCCTGTTCTGTCAGCAATTCATACACGGGATGCACATAACCTTTTTGTGCGCCATCAGGAACTTCTGTTTCGCGTGAGTAACATGGATGAAAGAAAAATCCGGGTTCCTGTTTTTCGAGTTCTTTTAATTCATCCACGTATAAACCATCCGTTAGTTTGCGGCAGCCAAAAATTAAGTGCAGAGATTGATGCGGCAGTTTATGTTTATTCAAAAAGCTAACCATCGACCTGAATGGTGCGATGCCGGTTCCTGTACAGATAAAATAAAGATCTTCTGCAATTATTTCAGGCAAAACAAATTTGCCCTGCGGGCCGCGTAATAATATTTCGCTGCCAACACTTACTTCATTAAAAAGATAGTGCGTTCCGGCGCCGCCTTCCAGCAATACGATCACCAGTTCAAAAATATTGGTGCCATCGGGCGCTGATGCAATGGAATAACTTCTCCATCTTTTATTTTTCTGTTCGTGAATAGGAAGATCGAGTGTAACAAATTGCCCCGGTTTAAAATCGAAAGAATCAACTTCCGGAACCTGTATCCAAAAGCGTTTGGTTAATGAAGTGGGTGTAGCATCTTCAATTTTGATCACCTTACCGGTACGCCATGGCTCTAACATGTGATATTTTTTTTACAATGTTACAGAATTATGAAATAATAACGGAATGCATAATGCGAACAACTGTTTGTAATAACATCGTATAAAGAAAAAGGCAACACAGATGCGTTGCCTTTTCTTTATCATATGATCTGCAATATTATCGTACGACTAATATTTTTTGCAGATAGGTTTTCTTGTTGTGCTGGATCCTTAAGATATAAAATTCAGAACTGATATCGCCCACTTCTATCTGTTTAGAGAACCTGCCCGTAAATGCAGGGTATGAACTCGTATACACTTTTTGTCCCGACGAGCTTAACAGATCGATCGTAAGATCTGCTTTATCTGTTACCTCGAACGACAGGTTGAATACGCCATTATTCGGGTTTGGAGAAACCTGCAGGTTTATTTCGCGTGCCGCAACATCTATCGTTGCAGTGATCGTGAATGTTATCGCATTCGATGTTTGCACACATCCAAATGCATCTGTTACGATCACTTTATATTTTCCTGCTTTCGTTGGTTTGAAGTGATTTTGATTGGCGCCTGTTATGGCTGTATCATTCAGGTACCATTGATTACCTGTTGCAATACTGCTTACCAGCGAATCGGCCTGCTGTGTTATTACAGGAGTTGGTGCAGCAGCGGCAACGATCGCTACACGGTCGCCCACACAACCCGTTTCAACTTTCATATCATAAAAGAAATAATAGAAAGCAGCTTCCTGGCCGGTGGCGCCGTTACCCGTTATTGTCATAATATTTGTTGTACCGATCGGGTAAGTAGCCGAGCCAACAATATTATTGTTTCGGAAAATGGAAGAACTGTCGCTTCTTCCGGGCCCGCTGATACATTGAACAAGCAGGATATGATCACCGGAGGTTGGTACAGAAAGGTTAAGGTTATAAATAGCGCCCGTATCCGTTGCCGCATTAGCGGTTGTTCCGGGGCCCGGAGATGTGGTTGTTGGATACACATCTATGATGGCCTGATCCTGTATATTATACGAAAAGGAACCATCGGAATTTACAACAAGATTGACGCCTACATTAATAAGGAGCCTGCCCGGGTTGCCGATATATAACCTCGCGGATTTGATCGTAAGCGGCATTGAATTATTGAACTTCGCATAATTATTATAAAAAGTATTATAACCGCCGCCGGTAGTAAACACTTTATTGGTAGCAGGGCCAACACTGATCTGCGCATCTTTCTGCACATAATAAGTTTTATCGGCCGGAATGGTTGCAGTACTTGTTGTGGCGCCTAATGCAAATGGCGTGGTACCGGTTGAAGACGAATACCATAAATAATTTGCAGTAGCATCTGCGTTGTTCACTTTCAGGAAAACAGTGTTTCCGCAAATTTCACCAACACCGGTGATAGCACTGGGTTTGGGGCTGGTAATAATAGATGTTGTTAAAGAATTATTTGACGGGAACTGATCTGTAGCAAGATTGGCTGTTGCCGTAATAGCATACGTTGTTCCGCCTGCGGTGATAACAGGCGCCTGGAAAGTATATAAAACGGTTGATGCTGCAGGTAAAGGCCCGGGATAAGTAAAGGAGAGATTGGCAACGGTGGTTGATCCTGTTGCAATGGTTGCTGTAAGCGGTATATTGCTTTGAGCAAGCGTACCATTGTTGGTAAGAAATACAGAAATATATTGTGTGTTACTGGCACAATCAAGTGATTGCGGAAGTACGATCTGCCCGATAGATACATCGTTTGACGGGCTTACAACCCTTATTCTGTAATCCTGTGTTTCGCCTCTGCCATAAGTGCCGCAGGGAACAATATCAGATGCAGTAGATGTTTCCTGAACAATGATACGCATCAGGCAAATGCTTCCGATGTTTGCGGTACTTGGTATAACGATTGAGCCATTGTAGGTCGTAGCAGCCGCTGATGTTATAACAGAACTGGTTGCCATCAATTCATTTGCTTCAAATGTGCCGTTATTATTAAGGTCGATAAATACTTTTACGATCCTTGGATTGGCAGATGCA
>JABDAP010000110.1 GCA_013289065.1 Bacteroidota bacterium
AGATCTTCGGCAAACTCAAAAAAACAAAACAGGGCAATCACCAGACATTTAAACCGGGACAGGGCGATGAAATAAATCCCGACACACGCCCTTACCAGTTTGGCGATATGCTGGAGCAGATAGATTTTACAGAAAGCATACGCAATGCACAGATCAACCGTGGTATTGAAAGTTTTTCGATGCAGGAAGATGACCTGCAGATCAGGGAGAGTGATTTTAAAACACAAACATCCACCGTGCTGATGATCGATATTTCGCACTCGATGATATTATATGGTGAAGACAGGATCACACCGGCAAAAAAAGTGGCGATGGCGCTGAGCGAACTCATCACCACCAAATATCCAAAAGACACGATCGATATTGTGGTGTTTGGAAATGATGCATGGAGTATTGAAATAAAAGATATCCCTTATTTGCAGGTGGGGCCATATCATACCAATACGGTTGCCGGGCTGGAACTCGCCATGGATCTGTTACGCAGGCGAAAAAATCCAAACAAACAGATCTTTATGATCACCGATGGAAAACCAACCTGTTTAAAGATCGGCAAGAAATATTACAAGAACAGTTTTGGCCTCGACAGGAAAGTGGTGAACCGCTGTATCAATCTTGCGGCGCAGTGTAAGAAATTAAAGATACCTATCACCACATTCATGATCGCATCGGATCCGTACCTGCAAAAATTTGTACAGGAATTTACGGAGATGAATAACGGCAAAGCATTCTTTGCATCGCTTGATAAACTGGGTGCATTTATATTTAAAGATTTTGAAAGCGGGAAAAGAAAAACGGTGTATTGAGATCGTGAGTCGTGAGTGGAATAGAAAAACTTACTACTGTTTACTGACGACTCACGACTCGCTACTCACCATTCACGAATTCTAACATTACCAGCAACGATAAACATGGACATAAAAAAAATAATCAACCTAGGACAACTAAAGAAAAGCAAATACCAATCGCGGCCGGTAAAAGAAGAGATCCGTGAAAACCTTATTGCCAGTATACGCAATAAAGAAAATCCATTTACAGGAATATTAGGCTATGAGGATTCTGTGATACCGGATACGGAACGCGCTTTATTAAGCAGGCACAATATCCTGTTTCTCGGGTTGCGCGGACAGGCGAAAACAAGGATGGCGCGGCAGATGGTGGATTTGTTGGATGAATACATTCCGGTTATTGCAGGCAGCGAAGTAAATGACGACCCGTTAAAACCGTTGAGCAAATTTGCAAAAGATCAGATTGCAGAACACGCAGATGAAACACCTATACACTGGATCCACAGAAGCGAACGCTATGGAGAAAAATTAGCAACGCCCGATGTAAGTGTTGCGGATCTGATCGGTGATATTGATCCGATCAAAGCGGCAAACCTTAAGTTGAGTTTTGCGGATGAAAAAGTGATCCACTACGGAATCATTCCGCGCAGCAACCGTGGTATTTTTGTGATCAATGAATTACCCGACCTGCAGGCAAGGATCCAGGTTGCACTGTTCAATATTTTACAGGAAGGCGATATACAGATCCGTGGTTTTAAATTGCGCATGCCACTGGATATTTTATTTGTGTTCACCGCAAACCCTGAAGATTATACCAACCGCGGAAGTATTGTAACGCCTTTAAAGGACAGGATCGAGAGCCAGATCTTAACGCACTATCCGAAAGACATCGATACATCGCTCGCCATTACAGAACAGGAAGCGGATATCCTTGCTATACAAAAAGAAAAAGTATCGGTAAGCGACCTAGTAAAACGATTGGTTGAACAGGTTGCCTTTGAAGCAAGGGCGAATGAATACGTTGATAAAAAAAGCGGCGTAAGTGCGCGCTTAACAATTGCTGCATATGAAAATGCAGTGAGCAGCGCCGAACGCAGGGCCATCATACATAATGAAGAAAAAACACAGGTATGGATCAGCGACCTGTCGGGCATCATTCCCGCGATAACCGGGAAAATAGAATTGGTATATGAAGGCGAAAAGGAAGGCCCGTATCAGGTTGCATTGAATCTCGTGGATAAATCTATCCGTACACAGTTCGTGCAGTATTTTCCGAATCCTGACCAGTTAAAAAAGAAAAGGAATACCGGTAAAAGATCAGCCGATGAAAAAGAACCGGAGAACCCGTACAAAGCCATTACACGCTGGTTTGATGCAGGCAACCATCTCGACCTTTTACTGGATATGAAAGATGCCGATAAGATCGCCGGCCTCTACAAAGTAGATGGGCTCTATGGTTTCGTAAAAAAATATTTCCCCCACGCAAATGAAAAAGAGAATGCATTGCTGATGGAATTTGTTTTACACGGCCTTTCATCTTATTCGGTGATCAGCAAAAAAATGATCGATGGAAAAATCGAATTCAAAGACCTCATGGGAAGCATGATGAACTTAGGCGCGATTAACATTGATGGGGAAGAAGATGAATTAAATGAAGAAGATTATCGATAATTTGATCCCGCATATCACGGGAGAAAATGTGCAAATTTGAAAATGGGTTACTCTTTCATTTTCAAATTTTCAAATTGCCACATTTTCAAATTAATCAGAATTTGATCCCAACAGATCCGCCGCCATAAAAAGGAATCGTACCGGCGGAAGTAAACAATGGCGAGATAAATATCCGGAAGGTCAAACCTTTTTTCTCGGGCTGGAAACGGTAACCAAAATTTATATAACCCACAATGGTTGAACTGGTGTTATCGAAATAAGTATTTCCGCTTGACAAAGAAACGGAGCAGATACCGGCACCCAGTTCGGCATAATGCCCATCTGCGCCTAACAGGTAATTCATTCCGAGCGGGATCGTAAAAACACCTTTTTTCAGGAAGCCATATCCGCCCACGCCTGCCCTGAAACCAAGCCCCTGGCTACCTTTCAGGCGCTGATCGTAATTAAATGAAAAGATACCGGGGCCGCCTCCTTCTACATAAAAGGACTGGGCAGGTTTATCGATCTGGTAAGGCCCTGAATTTTGTGCATTTGCAGCCATCGCAAAAACGATACAGGCGCTGAAAACGATAAAGTACTTGCTTGTCATGGAGTGTTTTTTAAGTAAGCATATAGTATCTGCCAAAGCTCAAGCCATAACGCAAAAACAGGTGGAAATATTTTAATATGATATGTAAATTTTACTTTGTAATAAACGGAACTTTGCAATAAACGCTGCATCAACGGTTACATCCACCGTTTCAGATGCGTATTTCACCTGTATTGTATTTGCTTTAACATGGAATGTTTTTCTTTCGTACACAGAAAAACCTACTTATGAAAAAAGCAACCATTTCCATTCTGTGCGTCCTGTTTGCATGCAGTAGTTTCGCACAATTATCTATCACTCCCCAGGTTGGTTATAACAGCTCAACCTTTTATACAACGGCTTCAACCGAACAGGTAATTACTTCATCGCTGAGCGGTTTCCAGGCAGGTGCGCTGATCACCAAATCGTGGATGAATACCAAAACATGGCTCGATTATTTATTTCTTCAAACAGGCCTCGAGTTTGCGCAGAAAGGCTCTTTCCAGGGAAGAGGCACGCAGTCTGTGTTTGGGGCAAACAGCAATATTAAACTGTCATATCTCGAAGCGCCGTTAAGCTTAGGTGTTAAAGTGAAAGTAGATAAAGACTGGAGCGTGTTTGTTTCCGGAGGATTATATCTTGCGTATGGTGTGTCGGGCTCTGATGTTGGTACATCGCAAAACCTGAGCGGGCCGGGTACGATCAACCGGAGCGTTACATTCACCAATGATCCGCCGCCTTCTGATGATACCCATACCTACATCAAACGTTTTGATGCGGGTTCCAATTATTCAGCAGGCATCATGTTTAAAAACATAGAAGTAAAAACAGTGTACGGCCGCAGTTATAAAACCATTTCTCCTATCGGTACAACTGTATATAAAAATGATGTGTGGGATTTTTCAATCGGCTATTCGTTTAAGATAAAATAGCAGGAGAAGAAATTTAAACTGCGTCTTTGCGTGAATATCTGCCCGCAAAGGCGCAGTTAGTATTTATCAGATCAGTTCTTTCAGCTTTTCCACTACTATATCGATCTCTTCTTTTGTATTGTGTTTGCTGAAGGAGAAACGAACCGTAACCTGGTTGGGATTATTATTGATCGCGCGGATCACATGCGAACCCTGGTCGGCGCCGCTGGTACAGGCGCTTCCGCCGCTGGCGCAGATATTATTGATATCAAGATTGAAA
>JABDAP010000111.1 GCA_013289065.1 Bacteroidota bacterium
TACCACCTGGCAGGGAAGTACCAACTATTCCAAATATGTGTATACGTGGGATAAAGATATTTATCAGGGAACAGCAAGTATAAGCGATTGGAACAGTCCTTATGCGGTAGTAGAATACGCCAATATTGTTTTGGACGGATTGGCAAAGCTTGATCCTTCGGGCCAAAATCTACAAGACTGGAACAATGCAATGGGTTCGGCTTACTTTTTCAGGGCCTATGCTTTTTATAATCTCGCTGCTGAATTTACACCACCTTATACATCGGCCAGTGCTGCAACTGATTTAGGAATTCCGCTTCGTCTCAGCTCTGATGTAAACCAGGTATCAACAAGAGCAACTCTCAGGCAGACTTATGATCAGATCATCAATGATCTGAAACAAGCAGAAGCATTACTGCCAATAACTGCACTCTACCAGGCAAGGCCTTCTTCTGTGGCCGCAGATGCACTGCTGGCAAGGGTTTACCTGAACATGGAAGATTATGCGGATGCACTTGTGTATGCGGATAAGGCGCTCAATATATATCATGCATTGATCGATTTCAATTCATTGACACTGACTGCTGCTATGCCATTGCCTGCTTATCCGAATAATAACGAAGTGATCTTTTATTCAACCAGCAGTATTTTCAGCCTGGCTGTAATAAGTGGGCTGGCAGACACTACCCTGTTAAAATCTTATGTTTCCAATGATTTACGAAAAGCTGCTTTTTACAGTACAAGCTCTGCAGGAACGGCGTTCAAAGGACAATATACCGGCAGTTATTATCCATTTGCCGGGTTGGCCGTTAATGAACTTTATTTGATCCGTGCCGAATCTTATGCGAGGGCAAACAATATTGCAGCTGCAATGCAGGATCTCAATACGCTTCTCACGAAACGCTGGAAAACAGGAACGTTTGTTCCTTATACTGTAACAGATGCGGGTGATGCGTTGGGTAAAATTCTCACGGAGAGAAGAAAGGAACTTCCTTTTACCGGATCGCTTCGCTGGGAAGATCTGCGGCGTTTGAACAAGGATAGTAAGTATGCGGTCACTCTCACACGTGTATTGAATGGGCAGACATATACATTACCGCCAGGTGACAGTAGGTATACACTTCCTATTCCCGATATCGAGATCAAACTAAGTGGTATTGCGCAGAACCCGCGATAACAAATTCTTTAACCATCAATCAACGAACATGAAAAAATACTTACTGATCATTCTTTGCATAATACGTTTCGCAAATGCACAGACGGTGCATATATCCGGCAGTACAGGAAATGAAGCGAAAACAGATACCGTGATGATACAGGTATGGGATCATTTTTTTAGCGAATCAAAAAATGATCTCATACCACACAGAAGTTTTGAACAACAGGCTATTACGGGAACATATGATTTTACGATTGATAAAATTTCAGGGCCGGTCTATTTTTCTTTGTACACGGGCACTTTTTCACATAACAGGCCGAAGGTAATTTTATCACATTATCTGATAGAACCGGGTGATAGTATTCATATCAACCGCACAGCCGATGGAAAATTTGTTTTTTCCGGCAAGGGATCTTCTAAATCCAATTGCCGTTATGGCTTGGATAGCCTGACGGAAAAACTCAATAAATATTTTGGAGCGCCTCGTGCAAGAAACGATGAATATAAAAACAAGCATTACCTCAATTCTCAGCGCATGAGATTTCAGGAATTAGATTCGTTATTGACGGTACAGCTGCAATTTTTAGATAGTTACCGCCCTCAAATTTCCAATAAGTCTTTACAACTGCTGCAAGCGGACCTTGTCGGTAAAAACATAGAATTAAAATGTGGAAACTACGACACAGAAGAAAAAGACATCCGCGATAAAAATATTGCAGATAACGAACAGCGGAATATTACGGTATTGCATGCCGAATACCTGCAAGGTGTAACAAATGTTCAACTACTTATTTCGGATTCAATAAAATCACTATCAGCCGTATACCCTATGGCTTTGATCAAATCTGCTATAGTTGCAGAACCGGAGAGGTTGGCAGGCCCTGTTAATGCCCAAATCTCAGAGCACTATAAAGGCATACTCAAAGACAGGTTGTTAGCAACATACATGATCGAGTATTTTAACTTTATTCCAGGCGCAGATTCAGTTTTGGCACAGGTTCTTGATAATATGCAAACCGCATACTACAAAGAGCCGCTTCAGAGTATGCAAAACCGTCTTTCACCTGGTTCGCCGGCATACGATTTTACACTTGTTGATTCGCATGATAAACTCAGGCACCTGTCTGAGTTTAAGGGTAAAACTGTTTTCCTCGATTTTTGGTTTACGGGTTGTATGGGCTGTGCAAATTTTTATAAAGGTGTATTATCAGAAGTGGAAGAAGATCACTGGAACGATTCTTCGGTTGTATTTATTTCCATATGCATAGATGCAAATAAAGATACCTGGCTGAAAAGTGTTGAAAGCAATGTGTATGCCCGTCCGAATGGAATAAATTTGTCAACGGGATCCCTGGGCCAACAACATCCTGTTGCCAATCAGTATAGTACCACTGCATACCCTGCTACTTTTTTGATAGACAGGAATGGGAGAATAGTGAGTCATACGCAATTAATGTGGGATAAGAAAAAATTTGAAGCCATGTTACAGGAAGCAGCAAGATAGTTTACCTGCAAAAAGTAAAGAGGTTGTCGATGGACAACCTCTTTATTAAACCATTTGCTTTTTCTTATGGCAATACTATCCATTGCTCGCCTTCTTCTCCTGCTACACCCTGGTAATTTTGAGGATCACCATTGTCGTCCCTGCCAGAGATCAGGTCATACGTACAAAAATCGGCGTCGGCTACAACACAAACACCGTGTGGTGAAAGCGGGACAATTTTACCCGAACCAGGATCGAAATAATAACCACCCGAAGTTTTTGCAACCGGAACTTTGGTAAAAGCGCTGGCGCCGATGGCCAGTACAAAAGCGAATAAACCGATAAAATACTTTTTCATAAAAATGTTTTTAAATGATTAAATAAAAATTGAAGCGGTTGCCGCCCCGTTAGCGGCAGTTGGTGATGGAATGGCGCTTACTCTTTTATAAAGGTTTTCAGCTTACGCCCTTTTATTTTTTTATATTGTAACAGGCCGGTTGATCCAACCACGATCAGCAAACCGTTTAGCAGCAGGTGTTGGCGCCAGGTTAAAAAACCCACCACTCCTCCACAGGAACAGGGAAGCCGCGGCGCATAGACAAGCATATAAACGATATAGCCGCTGAAGATTACCAGTAATACCACAAAAGCATACAAACCGGCTTTTCTTGTTGGTGGCAAAAACAACAATACTGCTATTACAAGTTCAGCAATGGGCAAGAGCCAGGAGATGATGGTGGCATAACCTGCGAGCAGCGGAGATTGTTCGAGGTTAATTGCAAAGGTTTGCCTTCCCATTAATTTGGTGGTGCCGGTATATACGAACAGGAGAATAAACACGGCGCAGGCAAGTTCTATGATGGTTGACCTTTTCATCAGTAATTGATCAGTCTGAAAGTTTGTTGATAAGCATCGTACAGGAACTGCAGGAACAATCGAGTGTAATATTTCCTGCATTGTCGATGATGGTCTTGACCTTGCAGTCGCAGTATTCGCCATCGCATTTTACGCTGGTCATTTCTATCTCCTGATCATTTACATATTCTTTGCGGATAACAACATTGCTGGCGCCTTTGTTGGAACGATAAAAGATAAAGGCAAAACTTTTGTTCCTGGAATTGATATAAGAAATGCTTTGGATGCTCTGCAGTTTTTCGCCCGGGGCAAATTTGCTGATCTGCTGTTGCACCTGCCGGAATGCTTCCGCATCGGTTTTGAAAAAATTTCTTTGGGGAATATTTGTCAGCCCCGTAGTTTTTTCTTTACTGCAGCCTGTGAGTGCTGTCAATGCGCAGATGATAAACAGTTTTTTCATGTGATTATTTTCACCAAAACTGTTTAAGCCGGGGGTGAGTGAAGGGCATTGTTGTGTATGCGTAAAGAAGTAGTGTGTATTCGTTGTAATGCGGGATTAATCGGTAATTTTATTATTCAAAACCTTGCATGAAAAAGTCGCTGTTATTTTCAT
>JABDAP010000112.1 GCA_013289065.1 Bacteroidota bacterium
CTTTCTGGCTGCTTCCATACCAAATCCGAATGAAAACGCATTGGCGCGAACAGCGCTGACTGTAGTTGATTGCAAAAGATTGGATACCGGCGACGAAGTAAAGTACAAAAGCCGGCTTGAAGATACATTTCCTGTACCGCCATTACCGATCGCTGCTGACAAAGCAAATTGCCATGGATGCTTTTTTTGATCTTTATTTTTTGCAGCTGCTGGCAATACCGGATCGTTTGATGGTGTTACAGAAGAGTCGGTTTTAACCGGCCCATTGTTTTGTATTTTCTGATCAGCTGGCGGGTCTGTTGTTTTTGTTATCATTTCATTTAACCCCTGTTTGTTGTCGGCATCTATTTTGTTGCTCTCAGAAATATTTTCAGCAACTGCTCTTTCCGGAACAAAAGATTCAACTATTTGGCGTGGAATATTTTTCTGTGAAGCATTATCTGGGGCAGTTGATATTTCCCATGCACCAATTTTTTCTTTTCGAGGTTTCAGTATGGCTAATTTTTCAACCGCATCTTTATTGTTTGCTGCATCGGTTATGATTTGTTTTGCAGGCCCAATTGATTTTTCAGGGGGATTACTTTTCTGCTGCGTATTTGTTTGAGAAGTGACGGAATTGCCGTCTTGTTTTTTCTGCACCTGTATTTTTTCAGGTTTACCCGATCCTTGTTCTTCGTTGAATTGATGATACATTAAAAAAGACCCTGCACAACATCCTGCGAGCAAAAATAACCAGATTGCCCAGCGCCGTTTTTTTCTGCGCAAAGCAAGTTCTATGTTTTGCCATATTTCTTCATCAGGCCGTAACTTAAAGCCGGCCAGTTCTTCTCTCACCTGCTCCTCAAAAGATCTATCCGCCATAATTATTTTTTTTGTCGTTTACAGAATGTTTTCCCATCCAACCGATCAATAAGGCCCTTGCCCTTAAATATTGCGAGCGGCTGGTACTTTCTTTAATACCCAGCAATTTGCCGGTTTCAACATGCGTATATCCTTCTATTGCCACAAGGTTGAATATGGTTTGATAGCCTGGCGGCAATTGCCGTACGAGATTCAGGATATCTTTCATATTCAGGTTAAGATCAGGCTGGTTTTGTTCAACCGGATGCAGGTACGAGTCTTCAAAAGCAAGATCTAGCTGGTAGTGTGGTTTTCTTTTCAGGTAGTTGATGGCGGTAGTAACCATGATCCTCCTGATCCATCCGCCCAATTCTCCTTCCTGTTTATATTGATGCAGGTTTTTGAATACTTTGATAAATCCAACCTGCAATACTTCCTGTGCATCATGCATACTTTTTGTATAACGATAGCAGATACCAAGCATTGTTTCGGCAAATAACTCATAGAGCTGCTTTTGAGCAACAGGGTTATTTTTCAGACAATCCTTGATTAGTTTCCGTTGATCAACCATAGGCGGGCTTCGTAAGCCTGACACAGCAGGCGGCTTTAACGTTGCACCTGCAAAATAGTGCAGGAAGGTTGTTACAGAACTTCTTCCGGGAAATCCATATTACATTTGCCGCATGAGTTTAGCATCAAGAGACCGGCAGGTAATATGGCACCCTTTTACACAACAAAAAAACATGGCGCCGCCCATTCCTATCGTTAAAGGGTCGGGCAGTTTACTTTTTGCAGAAGACGGGAGCGCTTATATTGATGCAGTGAGCAGCTGGTGGGTAAACCTGCATGGGCATGCACATCCATATATTGCAGAAAAAATATATCAACAGGCATTACAATTAGAGCAGGTAATCTTTGCAGGATTCACACACGAGCCGGCTGTTGCATTGGCAGAAAGATTGTTGCCTTTATTACCTGGGAATTTATCAAGGGTATTTTATAGTGATAATGGTTCTACTTCAACTGAAGTTGCATTGAAAATGTCTATTCAGTATTGGTGGAACAAAGGCGAAACCGGGAGAAAAAAAATACTTGCTTTTAAAAATGCTTACCACGGCGATACATTCGGTGCCATGAGCGTAAGCGACCGGAGTGTTTTTACACTTGCATTTCATGACCTGCTTTTTGAAGTTGTTTTTATCGATACGCCAACCAAAGAAAATATCAACGATAGCAAAACGGTGATTCAACAATATGCCAATGAAATTGCTGCTTTTATTTACGAGCCATTAGTGCAGGGCGCAGGCGGAATGAAAATGTATGATGCAGGTTTGATGGATGAATTACTGGCTGCCGTTAAACAATCAAACATTATTTGCATTGCCGATGAAGTGATGACAGGTTTTGGCAGGACAGGTAAATTATTTGCAGGTGAATACATGATCAACAAGCCCGATATTATTTGTTTGAGCAAAGGATTGACCGGCGGAACGATGGCGCTCGGCGTTACTGCATGTAACAATAAAATTTATGAAGCGTATGTAAACGACGATGCATATAAAACATTTTTTCACGGCCATTCGTTTACAGCCAATCCATTGGCCTGCACGGCGGCTCTGGCGAGCCTTGATCTGTTAGAAAAAGAAAATTGCCTTACTCAAATTGAATGGATCACTGCATCAAATAAACAATTTGCTGCTGCATTAGCAGGTAATAAAAATATTAAGGATATAAGGACACTCGGAACTATTCTTGCATTTGAGATCGCCAAAGGAAAGGATGAATACCTCAACAATATCAGCGCTGTTATCACACAAATGGCCATTGACAAAGACGTTTATATCAGGCCGCTCGGAAACACCGTTTATATTATGCCGCCGTATTGTATCAGAGAAGAAGAGTTGCAGAAAGTGTATGAAGTGATAAAGTTTATATTGCACCAGTTGGAATTAACCTGATCATTTTTTCTCAACTAATGATTTCAGGCTGTTGAGATTTTTTTCCATCATGGTGCCGAGGATCTTGTCGTTCATCATGGATCCTAACCTTTCCCAGGGATACCATTTTAATTTTTGTTCGAATTGCCATTGTACCACAGTTATTTTCTGCGTAGAGTCGCCTATCACGCGGATAGTGCTGGTTTGCGTATTGCCTTTTTTGGATGTCCAGGAAGAAATAACCGTTGAATCCGAAATGCCGGTTATATCAACTTTTGTACCTGCAAGATCGGCATGTGTTGATGAAAGAATTTTTACAGAGGGTTGTTCCATTCCATCGATCCATGCTTTCCATTGTTCAATATCTTTTGCATAATGCATCACAGAATCTTTTGATGCGGTTACATTCACAGCTCTTGATACCAGTACAGTTGAGGGCAAAAGCATACCCAAAACAGAAGCGATCACAAAAAGAAATAGTA
The DNA here is from genome assembly GCA_013289065.1 of Bacteroidota bacterium. GTDB lineage: Bacteria > Bacteroidota > Bacteroidia > Chitinophagales > Chitinophagaceae > Sediminibacterium. The sequence continues at coordinate 3,260 of JABDAP010000112.1, forward strand.
AACTAAAAAAGGAGAGTTTAAGCAGTTTCATACATTAATTTATTCCCACTTAAAGGTTTTGAAAGCAACTGAATATATTACCACGATCCACACTCCTAAAATGCTAATATCCTTCCAACAACTGGCGAGACTGGCACCCTCAAAAGCCACGTTACGTATTGCAGTATTAAAATGCGTTAGTGGCAATGCTTTGCAAAGAGGTTGTAGCCATGAAGGAAATACTTCAACAGGGAAAAAAGTGCCTGCCAATAAAAATTGCGGCATCGTAAGCAGGTTGGAAAATAGTGGAATTGTGCTTTCGGTTCTGGAGACGCTGCCAACGATAAAACCTAAGCCCATAAAAAGGATCAATCCGATAAAGCTTAACAGCATAATTGAAAAAAAAGTTGCGAACCCATTTACTAATGTGAATTTGAAAAAGAAATGTCCAGCACCAACAATAATGATGGCAGTGAACATTTGAAAAACAACACGGCTGAGTGCTTCACCAAATACAATGTAGGGTCGTTTGATGGGTGTTGCAAAAAAACGTTTCAGCACCAGTTGCTGCCGAAGGTTAAAAAATAAGAACGCCACTCCAAAAACACCCGAACTAAGCAATGAAAACCCAAGTTGGCCTGGCAAAATAAAATCTATCGTACGATATATCCTTCCAGGTATTTTTTTTACGGTATTGTTAATGATAGCGATCGTTGGCGCATCTGCAAAGTTCCGTTGATTGATGCCGGCGATCACCGCATTCAATATCGACTGAAGTACATTTATGTTTTGCGGGTTAACGGCTTCCGAGCTAACGAGGTCTAT
>JABDAP010000113.1:0-2351 GCA_013289065.1 Bacteroidota bacterium
ATATAACTGCTGTTGCTGCATTAGTTGTTATGTGAGATTGAAGATAGGGAATAATCTGTTTCATTATACAAGGTATCCGAACATATTATCGTTTGGCTTCAGTTCAGTGCAATTGACATGGAAGCGCTTCATATTCTGTAACAGCGCTTCGTAATCTTTTCTTGATTTTAATTCAATGCCTACCAATGCAGGGCCGGTTTCTTTGTTGTGTTTTTGTATGTATTCAAAACGTGTGATATCATCATCGGGGCCTAACACATGGTTTACAAATTCTTTCAACGACCCCGGCCTTTGTGCAAAGCGGATCAGGAAATAATGTTTCAACCCTTCATACTGTAATGATCTTTCTTTGATCTCCTGCATTCTGTCAATATCATTATTGCTGCCGCTTACAATGCATACAACCGTTTTTCCTTTGATCAGTTCTGCATAATCATCGAGCGATGCAATAGATAGAGCGCCAGCCGGTTCAACCACGATCGCATCTTCGTTATACAATTGCAAAATGGTTGAGCATACTTTTCCTTCAGGAACCAAATGCATATCATCCAGTACTTCTTTGCAGATACTGTATGTGAGGTCGCCTACACGTTTTACAGCAGCGCCGTCAACAAACTGGTCAATGTTCTCGAGTGTTACCGGATGGCCGGCTTTTAATGCTTCCATCATAGAAGGTGCGCCTTCGGGTTCTACGCCTATCACTTTTGTTTTGGGTGAAAATATTTTAAAAGCCGAACCTACACCCGCACTCAACCCGCCGCCACCCACAGGAACGAACAGAAGGTCAATATCAGAACGATCCTCTAATATTTCAATACCTACCGTTCCCTGCCCTTCTATAATTTTTATATGATCGAATGGCGGGATGAACACCATACCATTTTCTTCCGTGTATTGTTTGGCGGCAACAGCGCACTCATCATAGTTATCGCCTACCAGCCTTACTTCAATAAACCCTTCGCCAAACATTTTTGTCTGGTTCACTTTTTGGTTTGGTGTGATCACAGGCATGAACACTACACCCTTTGTATTTAGTTTTTTACAACTGTATGCAAAACCCTGCGCATGGTTTCCGGCGCTGGCGCATACCACACCTTTCTGCAATTGTTCCTGCGGCAGGCTGCTCATCATATTATATGCACCACGCAATTTATATGAACGCACAACCTGCAGGTCTTCTCTTTTCAGAAAAACATCACACTGGTATTTGCGCGACAAATTATGATTGTACGTAAGCGGTGTACGGTTCACTATTTTTTGCAAACGATCTTTTGCACTTATAAAGTCGAGTGTGGGTGTTGCTATCATTGATTGATCACGCATGTTGAGAAGATTTTGTTTATTGGTTTATTAGTTTATTGGTTTACCTGTTTCAGTAAACCAATAAACCAATAAACTGCTGCTTATGCTTCTACACTTTCAGTAACCGGCACCTGGTTCTCAGGTCGTAAGCTTCTTACTGTCTTACCCGCCTGCCACATTTCACTATCGTGTAATTCTTTTAATTCGGCTTCTAATTTTTCGCGGTAATCGGCTTTACTGTTGCTTTCAATTGATTTAGCTGCTTCTTTGCCGGCTGCTACGCTTTCATATAATTCAGTGAATACGGGTAAAGTGGCATCACGGAATTTTTTCCACCAATCCAATGCGCCGCGTTGTGCGGTGGTTGAGCAGTTGGCATACATCCAGTCCATTCCGTTTTCTGCAACCAGTGGCATGAGTGATTGTGTAAGCTCTTCCACTGTTTCATTAAATGCTTCCGATGGCGAATGTCCTTTTGCGCGCAGTACCTGGAACTGTGCAGCGAATATTCCCTGGATAGCGCCCATCAATGTTCCGCGTTCGCCGGTAAGGTCGCTGTACACTTCTTTCTTAAAATTTGTTTCAAATAAATAACCGCTGCCAATGGCAATACCCAGCGATACCACTCTTTCAAATGCGCGGCCCGTTGCATCCTGGAAAATGGCGTAACTACTGTTCAGCCCACGGCCCTGTAAAAACATCCTGCGCAATGAAGTACCTGAACCTTTTGGTGCTACTAAAAAAACATCTACATCTTTTGGCGGAACAATACCTGTCTGATCATTATAGGTAATACCAAAACCATGAGAGAAATATAAAGCTTTGCCGGGCGTTAAATGTTTTTTAACGGTGGGCCACATAGCTATCTGCGCGGCATCGCTTAATAAATAACAAATGATGGTTCCTTTTTCAAGCGCTTCCTCTATTTCAAATAAAGTTTGCCCGGGTACAAATCCATCACGAACTGCTTTATCCCAGCTCTTTGAATTTTTACGCTGGCCAATAATTACATTGATACCGTTCTCTTTCTGGTTCAGAGCCTGTCCCGG
>JABDAP010000113.1:2361-4050 GCA_013289065.1 Bacteroidota bacterium
GCTACTGTTTCATCTTTCAAAACCTGCTGTGCTTTTGCAAGAGGGAACTCATCGCGCGTTACTACATTTTCTTCAACGCCACCGAAATTTAATTTTGCCATGATGTTTGTTTGTTGGTTTACTTGTTGATTGGTTTATTTATTACTTCAGCTTTTATTCTTTGGGCAGCTTCGTTGTGTCACTCACTTGTACATTCGGTTCTTTATTCATCAATTGTGTGTTTTATTTTTTTGATTTACCTTTTTGCCCCTGCCCCTAAAGGGGAATGGGAGTTTCATTATTTACTTTTTATAAAAAATCCCTCCCCCTTCAGGGGCGGGGGCAGGAAAGAGAATTACTACATTGTAAACACTTCCGCCTGCCTATCCAAAAATTCATTTTCAATTACTTCTTCACCCGGTTCTGTTTCTTCAAATTCTTTTAGTTTCTCATGAAACCCTTTGCTTTCTTTGATGATGGCAACTCTTGCGCTTCGTACAAACTCGATCAGGCCAAATGGTGCAAGCACATTTACCAGCTTATCCGTTTCTTCGCGGTGGCCGCTGGTTTCAAAAATGGTGTAGTCTTTCCTGATCAGTATGGCCCTTGCTCCATGTTCGCGCAGCAGTCTTTCTACTTTTGCTTTTTCTGTTATTTCTTCTGTGGGCACTTTGTACAAGGCGAGTTCCTGCCAGATGATCTCTTCATTGGTATTGTAATACACTTTCAGCACTTCCACCTGTTTTTCTATCTGGCGCGATAATTTTCTTACCACCTCTTCCGTTTCATTTATCACGATCGTAAAACGATGAATACCCTCCGCTTCCGATGGCGATGTATTCAGGCTCTCAATATTTATTTTTCTCCGCGAGAACATCGTGGCAATACGTACCAGCAAACCGATATGGTTCTCTGTGTAGACTGTTATGGTGAATTCCTGTTTCATAGATTTTCTGTTCTGCAATTATCTTTTCTGCCCCTAAAGGGGTAATAAATTTTCTTGATTTATGCTACTATGTTTCTCCTAACTCCCCTTCAGGGGTTGGGGGTAAAAGAAACAATCTTATTTCAACCTCACCTCACTCACACTACACCCCTGCGGCACCATTGGGAACACATTGTTTTCTTTGCCTACCATTACTTCCAGCAAATAAGATCCATCATGATTGAGCATGGTTTGCAATGCTTCATTCAGTTTTTCTCTTTGGGTTATTTTTTGTCCTTCTATGCCATAACCTTTTGCTACCATTACATAATCCGGGCTCGCGATATCAACAAATGAATAACGTTTGTCGTTGAACAACTGCTGCCACTGGCGCACCATGCCGAGGAACTCGTTATTCAGTATCATGATCTTTATGTTTACGCCGGTTTGCAGAATAGTTCCGAATTCCTGTATCGTCATTTGAATGCCGCCATCGCCGATCACAGCAACAACCGTTCTTTCGGGCGCGCCGAATTTTGCGCCGATGGCCGCTGGTAATGCAAAGCCCATGGTACCTAAACCGCCGGAAGTAATATTGCTTTTTGACTGGTTGAATTTTGCATACCGGCAGGCAACCATCTGATGTTGCCCAACATCTGTAACAATGATCGCATTGCCATCAGTGAGTTCATTCAGGTTGCGGATCACTTCGCCCATCGTTAATTTCTCTGTAGTTGGATTCAGTTCGTCGAAGATCACTTCCTTGTTTTCTTCTTCATCACATG
>JABDAP010000114.1 GCA_013289065.1 Bacteroidota bacterium
ATGCAGTCATAGTAGCAGGTGGAAGCGGCAGCCGAATGGGTACGCCTGTGCCTAAACAGTTCCTGTTATTGCAGCAGAGATCTTTGCTATGGTATTCACTCAACACTTTTTTACATGCATTTGATGATATCCATATTATCCTCGTATTGCCTGAAGAAAATATGGCGGAAGGAGAAAAACTTGTTACTGAACTGAATGCCGGAAAAAAAATAACCATTACCAAAGGCGGGTCCACACGTTTTCATTCTGTGCAGAATGGATTACGATTTGTAACAGAGCCTTCCATTGTTTTTGTACACGATGGTGTTCGTTGCCTGGTAACGAAAGGCCTTATCCGGCGTTGCTATGCACAGGCGCTTGAAAAAGGAAGTGCAATACCCGCAGTGGCAGCTACCGACAGCATCCGTATAGTTGATGGAGATACAAGTGTTGTAGCAAACAGGAATGATGTGCGCATTATTCAAACACCGCAAACTTTTCAGAGCGCTATTCTGTTGCCTGCTTTTAAAACAACCCACCAGGAATCTTTTACCGATGAAGCCACAGTAGTAGAAGCGTCACAACAAAAAATATTTCTGATCGAAGGCGAATATGAAAATATCAAGATCACACGCCCCGCAGATCTGTTGATTGCAGAAAAAATATTGGCTGAACGTTCATCGCTTCAATAAACGTAATAGCCAGGGCAAACCATTATAATGGTAATGGAAATAGGGTTGATTGGCCGCGCCGAATTTTTCGTAGAATTCGCGAACACCGGGCAGATCCGATCCTTCAAAATCAAATAACAACGGCCGGCCTGCAAATTCCTGTATCACTTTATCAAGCAAAAAATGATTGGCTTCTTCGGCTCTGCCTTTTTGCATGGTGGTATTCATCATATTATAGATCCGCTTGCCATCAAACAAAAAGACAGCAATGGCAAGAATATCGCCGGTTTGATTTCTGGCCGCCCTTACAAAACAGTTTTCATTTTTCTGGAGTAAGTAACATAGTTCAGAAAAATGTTCGTAATCACACTTTAATATATGCGGCATTCTTTCCTGGTAATGCGATATATAAAAAGCAATCCCCTGTTCAATATTGCTTTCATAATATATCAAAGAACCATTGGTTGCTTTTTTGATATTCATTTTCAGATCCGAACTGTATTTTTTATAGAGATGATCATAACCAACAGATAGATCAAGAATTAAATTGGTGCGTGTAACAACAGGTGTAAGCTGCTGAACTGCTGCGTTCGAAAAATTAAAATGAATATCAGCAAACGAAATAAACCGGTGAATAGAATGTATTATTTCTGAAAGGTCATTCAGGCCGATATTTCCGATCAATCCCAGTTGTTGCATAAATGGCGGTGTATAACCATACCGGATCCCGAATTTTTTTTTCCATGGCAACGCCATCACTGCAGCATAATCATCGATCACTACTCCGTGCCAGTTTGCTGACATTGTATCGAGATAAACAGCAGAAGAATAGATCAGGCCGTTTGCATTTTTACGCACACAAAGATCCCAACTGTCTTTATCGATGCGGGAAGAAGGAAGTATATTGATGCCAGTTTTCACAGCATGAAAAATAGCAAATATTATTTGCCTTTGCCTGATAAAATGATCCGCAATGTATGCATCATGATCTTGAAGTCGAGCAGGAGTGAAGCATTCTCGATATAGATCAGGTCGTATTCCATCCTTTCAATTATTTCATCTACGCTTGATGCATAACCAAACTGCACCATCCCCCAGGAAGTGAGCCCCGGCTTGGCTTTCAGCAGATAACGGTAGTAGGGCGTTTTTTGTGTTACAAGGTCGATATATTCTTTTCTTTCGGGCCTGGGGCCGATCAGGCTCATATCGCCTTTAATAATGTTCCATAGCTGTGGCAATTCATCCAGCCGCCATTTGCGCATGATCTTTCCCCATTTGGTAATACGCGGATCATGATCGCTTGATAATGCGGGGCCGTTCTTCTCTGCATCAGCCACCATACTCCTGAATTTATAAATGGTGAACGGCTTGCCTTTATAACCAATTCGTTGCTGGCTGTAAATGATACTGCCTTTTGATGACAGCCATGTGCGGACTGCGATAAATAATAATAAAGGGCTTAAAACGATCAACCCGGCAACAGATAACAAAAGATCAAAAAGCCTTTTGGCATTCTGCTCACGCGGCGATAAGGCACTGCTTTGAATATCGATCAGCATCGCACCCAGAACATTGTTTGTTTTTACGGAGCCAGAAAGTATGTCCAGCGTATTCGGTACCAGTTTAATATCTACATCTTTCTGCGAGAGCTGGTTCACGAGATCTTCAGTTAACTGTGTTTGTTTTTTATCGAGCGACAATATCACTTTTTCTATTTTATATTGATCGATCACTTTATCCAATTGATGTATGGTTCCCAAGTTAGGGATCCATTTGCTCAGGCCATTTTTGCTATCATCATTCACCGTAACAAATCCCAGTGTTTTAAAGCCGAGATAACTGAAATTTTTATTCAGTTCTTTATAGAGCTTAACTGCATCAGGATTGTTGCCTACGATCAGCGTATTAAAAAAAATATTGCCACGTACAAATGCTTTTTTTACACGGTACAGCAGGAAACTCCTTCCGAAAAAAACAAAACTGAACTGAAGGATAAAATAAATAATGAACGAACCGATATTGCCAACGCCTGTATCTGCCGGGAAAATTGTTGCGACCAGGCATCCGGCAAAAGTGAAAACAAGTGTTGAGGTAAGTTCATTCAGCCTCGACTTTTCATATAACGAGCGATGATAATTTCCGGCAAATGCATAAAAAATTATCCATGCCGCTGAGAGATAAAAAATTTTAATGAAAACGGTTTTGCTGAATGGCTGCAACTGGATAACGCTCCAGAATACAAGTAAAGTAATTACCGAAAAAATGTAATCGCTGATGAGGTACCAGGTGATATCCTTTTTTCTGTTACTCATCGGCCTTATACAAGAATGCTCGTATTGTTGATCTTTTCAAGGATCAGGTGCGCAACTTCCATGGCGAGGAAACCATCTATTTCGCTTACAACAGTTGGCTTATTATTTACGATCGAATCTACAAAAGCTTCCAGTTCCAGTTTGATCGCATTAAGCGGAAGTATGGTTGGATTGGCAATAGCGATCGTTTTCTTCCCGTTCTGGGTTTCAATATCAAATGAAAAAACATTCGTATCGCCCGGCTGTTTCAGTTTGATGATCTCTGTTTTCTTCTCCAGAAAATCAATACCGAGATAAGCATCTTTCTGGAACAAACGCATCTTACGCATTTTCTTCATGCTGATACGGCTGCTTGTCAGGTTCACAACGCAGCCATTATTGAATTCGATACGCACATTGGCAATATCCGGCGTATCTGTCATCACTGCTACACCGCTTGCTGAAATATGTTTTACATCGCTCTTTACCAGGCTGAGTATGATATCGATATCATGTATCATCAGATCCAGTATCACACTCACTTCCGTTCCTCTCGGATTAAATTGTGCAAGCCTGTGCACTTCAATGAACATAGGGTTCAGGTTCATGTCTTTGATGGCGAGGTAGGCAGGATTGAAACGTTCCACATGCCCCACCTGCATTTTGATATTTGCTTCGCGAACCATGCTCACAATATCGCGCCCTTCCTGAATGGTATGCGTTAATGGTTTTTCAACAAAAACATGTTTGCCTTTGCGGATGGCCTGCATACATATCTGGAAATGATGATCCGTTGGAGCGATCACATCGATCACATCACAGGCATCCATTAATTTATCTTCATCCATATAACGTTTCAGTCCATATTGTTCCGTTACCGCTTTGGCATTTTCATTATTCGGATCAAAAAAACCAACGAGTTTAACGCCTTCGATCTCCTTCCAGTTATTCAGATGAAACTTTCCCAGGTGGCCAACGCCAAAAACGCCTACTTTAAGCATAGCAATAACATTATAAATATTGGGTAAATATAATTATTCAT
>JABDAP010000115.1 GCA_013289065.1 Bacteroidota bacterium
CGGGTTGAATGAAGACAACAGTAATGCAGGATAACTTCCCGCAATAAAACCTGTAACGACGGTAAGGCCAAAAACAGCGAGCCAGAATGGGTAGTTTGGATACGGAAAAACAATGTTCTTGCCGGTAAGCCCGTTAAATAACGGAAGTATGGCTATGGTGAGCAGAATGGCAATGATAACAGAAAGAAAACAAAGCATGACCGCTTCGCCGATAAACTGTTTCATCAGTGAAGCGCGCATCGCGCCAACTACTTTTCTTATCCCGATCTCTTTGGCGCGTTTTACGGACCGTGCCGTAGTAAGGTTCATGAAATTGATGCAGGCGATCAACAGAATAAAAATAGCAGTGATGCTGAAGATATGTACATACTCTATTCTTCCGCCATCGATCCGGCCGTTTTTAAAATGACTGTAGAGATATTTTTCATCGAATCGTTGTATTGCCATTTCAATTTTAAAACCGGAGGCCGCTTCATTGATATATGTGTCTAAAAAATGAGTGAGCTTTTTTTCAACCAATGCGGGGTTAGCATCTTTACGCAGTGCGATATAAGTTCCGGGGCCATTGTTGCCCCATTCCTTCGCCCATGAATTTTCATCAAGAAAAAAATCCCAGTTAATGAGATAATCAAACTGATCGGAAGCATTAGCATTAAGATCTTCGAAAACAGCCGATACAATAAAATCCTGTTTGTTTTCGTAGCGGATGGTTTTGCCCATTGCATTTTCAGGACTGCCAAAAAAATCGACAGCCATTTTTCTCGACAATGTAATATTTACCGGCGCGTTCAGTGCAGTTTTGGCAGAACCCTGTATCAAAGGATAACTGAACATGGAAAAGAAATCTTTGCCTGCATAATTTCCTTTTTCCTTCAGTATTTTTTCACCGGCGATAAATGATGCATTTTTAATGAATCCAAAACCGGAAGCATATTCCACTTCAGGTATTTTCTTTTTTATTTCATCGGCGAGGATACCTGGTGTATAATATTGCCCATCGATCCTGTTATCATAATACTGCCTTTCATATACGCTGTATAACTGTTTGTTGGCATGAAAGGCATCTTTACTTTTTTCATCCTGTACCCAAAGCAGGATCAACAGGCAGAAGGTCATGCCGAGCGCCATGCCAATAGTGTTGATAAAAGAGAAAGTTTTGTTTCTCCAGAAATTACGCAGTGCAGTTATGAGATAATTCTTAAACATAGCGTATGATTTAGATCAACTATTTTAGTGATAAATGTATATCGCCGCCGTTTGCATTTGCCCTTACAGAAACACCGCCGCCGTTCAGGGTGCCATCTATCCTTTCATTTTCTTTTGTGCCTTTAAAATTTGCCAGCGCATCGGTTTTGATCCTGTTTGCCGACAAACGCAGGTCAACACCTTTGTTTGACGGGAGCTGTAAATAAATATTCCCCGCAGAATTGCTGAGTGTAACTTTTTTGCTGAGCGCTGTAATTTCTACATCGATATTACCCGCACTGGTATTGGCTTCCAGGCTGCCTGATATTGACTTTAAGCCGATGCTTCCGCCTGAAGTACCTGCAAACAGGTCACCGGAAATATGATCGCCGTGTATACTGCCGCCACTGGTGGTTGCATGGATATCGCCTTTTAATTCAGACAGGTCGAGATTGCCGCCGGATGTAGAAAGCTTCATTGTCCCATCATTACTTTCCGCAGTAATATTTCCGCCACTTGTGGAGAGATCGATATTGTTCTTTGAATTTTGTACATGGATGCTCCCGCCCGAGGTAATGCCTTTGATCATGCCTGCCAGATTATCTATCATGAGGTTTCCGCCACTGGTTCTGAAATCCTGTTTACCTGATAAGTTGGATAATGAAATATTTCCACCGCTGGTATTAAGCTCTGTTGACACATCTTTCGGCACAAAGAGTTTGAAGGAAACATTCAATACCTGATCCCAGTCCCTGTTGTTTTTCTTTTTAATTTTAGCGGTAGCGGTTAATCTATTATTGGCAAAAGAAATAGTCATATCATAATCCGCTTCTAATTTTTGTTTGATCTCTTCTTTCGATAGATCTTTATTACGCGAATTATTGGGGCTGATATATACTTCCACTCTTGTTTCTGAATTATCATTGACCACTGTAATGTTGCCGCCTGTTGTTTCCACTAAAACATTTGTGACCTTTGCATTCGCAAAATGATTTATTGAATATGCCTCTTTCTCATATTTTGTTTGGGCAGAAAGGTGGTGTGCGGCGAAAAGCATCACGACCGGCAGAAGATATTTTTTCATAGTGGTTATCTTGATTTTTAAATAATTTTTGATCATATTAGAATGTTCGGTTAATTATTTTATCGTGAGCCGTCAGTCGTGAGCCGTCAGTCGTCAGTCGTCAATAATGAATTACCTACTCACGACTGACGGCTCACGATTCACGATTCACCACTCACTATTCCGTTCTCAAACTCTTTACCGGATTGGCCACCGCTGCCCTGATGGCCTGGATGGATACGGTTAATAAAGCAACGCATGCTGCAATAAAACCTGCTATGATAAATATCCACCAGTTGATAGAAATGCGGTAAGCAAAATCTGCCAGCCATTGATGCATCGCATACCACGCAACCGGGAACGCAATAACGGCCGCAATGATCACCAGCTTTAAGAAATCTTTTGATAACAATATCACAATAGTGCTTACACCGGCCCCCAATACTTTCCGGATGCCTATTTCTTTGATACGTTGTGTGATGGCAAATGAGGAAAGCCCAAGCAATCCCAGACAGGCAATGAATATGGCGATGAAAGCAAAGATGGTAAAGAGCGTGCCCTGTCTTTGTTCCGACTCGTACAGTGCATTATATTTTTTATCTAAAAATGAATATTGATAAGGCATATCGGGTAAATAGCTCTTGTATTTTTTTTCAATGAGATCCAGTGATGCGGATAAATTATCACCGGTAACTTTTACGGTAACCTGGTTGAAATAATTATATTGTTCGGGCTTTGGTAAAGTCATTACGATAGGTGCGATGTGCTGGTGCATCGATTCAAAATGAAAATCCTTTACCACGCCGATGATCTTTCCTTTTACACCTCCATACTGGAAATTCTTGCCAACAGCGTTCTCATTTGTTTTCCATCCAAGAACCTGTACCGTTGCTTCATTGATAATAAAACCCGCAGTATCGGTTGTAAATGCGCGTGAAAAATTTCTTCCTGCCGCCATTTTAATATCATACGATGGAATAAAATCATAATCGGTAGCGAGGTATTTTAATTCGCTGTTAACCGGGGCCAATGAATCGCCTGATTCACTGGATGCATTTTGCGAATCGAGTAACCTGCCTGTTGGCACACGCGATGAGCGGCCAACATTTTTGATGCCGGTATTGCGAAGCAGATCCGTACGGAAAGCTTCATACTGGCTGTTCGATGTAAAATTATTCGGCAGGATCAACACCTGGTCGCGGTTATAACCCAATGGCGCCTGCTGCATATATTTCAGTTGCTGAAATACAATGGCAGTTGTAATGATCAGTACAATGGAAATCCCAAACTGTATCACTACCAATGCTTTCCTGAATGAGATACTTTTTCCGCCAACCCTGAAAAGCCCTTTCAATGTTTTAACAGGCTGGAACGATGACATGAACAATGCCGGATAAATACCCGATACCAAACCAACAATAAATGGAACCAGTAAGATCAATACGATCCACTGGCCTTTTAATAATACCTGCGCCGAAAGTTGTAATCCTGAAAAAGTGTTGATGTACGGCAATACTAATGAAGTAAGGGCGAATGCCAATAACATGCTTAGCCATGATATTAAAACCGATTCGCTCAGGAACTGGCTGATGAGCGCTGTTTTAGTGGCGCCCGCAACTTTGCGGATACCGATCTCTTTTGCACGGAGTGTGGAACGCGCCGTAGATAAATTCATGTAATTGATACAGGCG
>JABDAP010000116.1:0-78 GCA_013289065.1 Bacteroidota bacterium
CCTTGACCCGGGCGATAAGCGACAGTTTGGGCTGGGTGCGCTTGCTGCCGACAGGTCTTATATCCAAAGCATCAATAC
>JABDAP010000116.1:88-3824 GCA_013289065.1 Bacteroidota bacterium
GGCGGTGGTACTACTTTACCTGCTGCACAGGCTTCAGGTGCGGTAACTGTGGAGCTGAACACTTCTATGTTGCTGTTGCCAAAAGTACCTATGAACAGGCGTTTGTTTGATTCAAGGGTTGGATTCTTTGCAGGTGGTTTTGTTGTGTACAGTGATGAGCAGCAAAAAGTAGACGACCAGGTGTATGCAGTTAGATGGAGGCTTGAACCGAAACCCGAAGACATGGGAAGATACATGCGCGGAGAATTGGTAGAGCCTGCCAAACAGATCGTTTATTATATCGATCCGGCTACACCCAAACAATGGGTAAAACCTTTGAGCGATGGTATCAACGACTGGCAGAAAGCTTTTGAAAAAGCAGGTTTTAAAAATGCGATCGTTGGTAAAGAATGGCCGAATGATCCGAACATGAGCCTCGAAGATGCGCGTTATTCCGTGATCCGTTATTTCGCTTCTGATATTGAAAATGCTTATGGCCCGCAGGTACACGATCCACGCAGTGGTGAAATTCTTGAGAGCCATATCGGCTGGTATCATAATGTAATGAAACTGGTTCACGACTGGTACCTGGTACAAACTGCAGCGGTTGATCCGAAAGCAAGAAAAATGAAGTTCGATGATGAGCTGATGGGGCAACTGATCCGTTTTGTATCATCACACGAAGTGGGACATACATTAGGCCTTCGCCACAACATGGGAAGCAGCAGTAAAACACCTGTTGAGAACCTGCGCAACAAAGCATGGGTTGAAGCGAATGGGCATACAGCCTCAATCATGGACTATGCACGTTTCAACTACGTGGCACAGCCGGAAGATAATATCACTGAAGCAGGTTTGTTCCCACGCATTGGCGATTATGATAAATGGGCCATCAAATGGGGTTATACTTATACCGGCGAAAATGATGTTGAGAAAGATAAAAAGACCAATAACAAATGGATCATTGACAACCTTGGCGCCAATCCACGTTTATGGTTTGGTGGCGAAGGGCGTAACGGCGATCCAAGAGCGCAGACAGAAGATCTTGGCGACAACAGCGTGAAAGCAAGCGAATACGGTATCAAAAACCTGAAACGCATCCTTCCGCAGATTCCTGAGTGGACAAAAGAAGAAGCTGATCATTATGAGAACCTGAGCGATATCTATGGACAGGTGCTTGGGCAGTTCGGCCGTTATATGGGACATGTGCTGACCAATGTTGGCGGTATCTATGAAACATATAAAAGCATTGAACAGCCGGGTGATGTTTACGAAGCAACGCCGAAAGAAAGACAAAAAGAAGCCGTTGCTTTCCTGAACAAACAATTGTATGAAACGCCAACCTGGCTGATCGACAGGAATATCCTGAACAAGATCTCTTCTCCAAACAACAATGAAAGGATACAAACGCTTCAGACAAGCAGCCTAAACGGTTTACTGGATGCACAGCGCTTATTCAGATTAGCTGCCGCTTCTAACCGTTATGGAGCAAGCAATACCTACGGCCTTGATGAAATGATGGATGATGTAAGAAAAGGTGTATGGAGTGAATTAAGCACCAAGAAACCTATTGATCCATACAGGAGAAATTTACAGAAAGCATATGCTGAAAAACTGATCGACCTGATCACACCTGCTCCACCGGTTCAGATAGCGGTAGCTCCAGGCGGCGGCCGTGGCGGCGGCGGTTTTACGCCTCCTCCATCTATCAAGAATACAGACGTAACATCTGTTGTAAGAGGACAGTTAAGAACATTGCAATCTGAGATCAATGCAGCTATTCCGGGTACTTCTGACAGAATGAGTAAATATCATTTACAGGATGTTTCTGACAGGATCAAGAAAGCATTGGATCCGAACAAATAATCTCTGATTTCACAGATTTAGAAATAATAATTTTTAAAAGCCCCCGAGTACTCGGGGGCTTTTATTTTGTGATATGTAAAACAAAAATCCGCTAACCGATAACCTACCTTTGTTCAAAGAAATTTTTATGCGTTACCGGTTTTTTATCCTGATTTTATTTTTATCAGTAAGCTCTCTTTCATTCGCACAAAAGAAAACTGTGTGGGGTTATTTGCGCGACAGCCTTACACATGAACCCATCGTACTGGCAAGTGTTACGAATATGAATACCAAAAGCACCGTAATGACAAGTAATACGGGCCGTTTTAAAATTGACCTTGCAGAAAACCAACTGCTTTCTTTTGCAGCAGTAGGTTATCATTTTGATACGATGTATTACAGGGATGAATACCTGCTGCAGGATACACTGAGCCTGATCTTATCTCCGTTAACACATAATCTTGGCAATGTTACGGTAACTGCAAGAGGCTTCAGCCGTTACCAGCTTGATAGTATTGAAAGAAGAAAAGATTTTTTACATGATATGGTTGATTATACGATACCTACTATTGCAAAAGCCAACTCCGGTGCGGGCATCGCTTTGAACATTGATCGTTTTTCACGGCATGAAAAAGCGAAGCGAAGGGCATTCGCTTTTTTTGAATCGAATGAAAAAGAAGAATACATCAACTACCGTTTCCCGCCATCATTGGTTGTAACGTATACGAGTTTGAAAGACGAACAACTGCAACAGTTCATGCAACAGTACAGGCCAACGAGTGAATGGTTACGGAAAAATAAATCGGAAGAGGATCTGAAATATTATATCAATGATAAGCTGAAACTGTTCTTTAAGCGGTGATCGTTTTGCGTGAGTCGTGAACCGCGAGACGTGAGTAAGCCTTATATGTTTTCACTCACGTCTTACGATTCATGTCTCACGTTATTCATATCTCAACGCAACGATCGGATTTAATTTCGCGGCTTTCATGGCCGGATATATACCGGCGGCCAATCCAACAATAGAGCAGATAACGATACCGATAATGACCCACATCCAGGGCACAACGAAACCGGTTTTGAGCACGATGGAAAAAAGATTTCCAACCAATACACCCAGCACGATACCAAAGAATGCGCCGAGTAAACTGATGATCATGCTTTCAAATAAAAACTGCTGACGCACATTTTTACTCTTTCCGCCAATGGCTTTGATCAGCCCAACTTCTTTGGTACGTTCGTTTACGGCAACCAGCATGATATTCATCAAACCAATTGCGGCGCCGATCAATGTGATCAATCCTATCGCACCGGCAGATCCGGTGATACTGCTTAAGAAGCCAATAAACAATTCAGCGAATTTATCGCTGCGTTCGATCACAAAATTTACATCTTCTACAGGTTCCAGCTGGCGCACGGCTCGGAAAACCGAAGTGGCTTCATCCGTTGCAACATCCAGCTGTTTTACATTGCCAACGATCACACCAACGAGGTAAGATGGGTTGGCATTATCAAAATGACGAACGTTTGTATAAGAGGTGAGCAACATATCATCCTGCCGCATCATGGCACTGGATCCTTTGCTTTTTAATAGACCTACAACGCGATAAGGAAGGCTTCCGATGCGGATAATTTTATCAAGACATTTTTCCGGTTTATCGCCGAATAATTTTGTTGCCACATTGCTGCCCATCAAACAAACATTCCGCCCGCTTTGAATATCGAGGCTGTTGAGGTTGCGGCCAACATCAATTGAATAACCGTTCACGGCTAAATAGTTTTCATCGCCGCCCCATAAAGTGATCTGCGGATTTGTTTTTTTATCTGCATAATGGATCTCCTGTGCACCGGGGCCACGGCGGTAAATGCTGACCAACGCTCCGGGGAAATTAAAATTGGCTTTGAAAAATTC
>JABDAP010000117.1 GCA_013289065.1 Bacteroidota bacterium
AAATCCTTCATCCGATATTAAACAGTCGATCGTGGCAGCGGTCGACTGGTTTAATAAAGTAAAGATCGAAGGTTATAAATATGTAAATATTCCTGCACCCAATGAACCCAAAGGCACGGATCGTGTGATACTTCCCGCACCCGGAAGTATCATCTGGGCACGGTTTTACGAGATCGGAACCAACCGCCCTTTTTTCAGCGGGCGCGACAGTATTAAAAAATATGATGTAAAAGAGATCGAATCAGAAAGAAGAAATGGATACGCATGGTATGGAACATGGCCCGATAAGCTGATACACATTGAATACCCCGAATGGGCAAAAATGAATTTGAAATAAACCAATGGTTGATCGATGCAATTGTCTAAAAAAATATTAGCACAACTGGATGCAAAAAAAATAACGGTACCGCCGGCTTCATTATTTGCGCTGCCCGAAAAGGTATTGCAATTCGGAACAGGCGTATTGCTTCGTGGGCTGCCGGATCATTTTATTGATAAGGCCAACAAACAAAACCTTTTTAACGGAAGGATCGTGGTGGTAAAATCAACTTCGAATGGCGGAACAGATTCATTCGATAAACAGGATGGATTGTATACTTTACTCGAACGTGGGGTAGTAGATGGCGTGCAGACGGAAAGAACCGTGATCAATGCATCCATCAGCCGCGTATTATCTGCCAGTGAAGAATGGGATGCAATATTGAAATGCGCCGCCAGCCCCGCTATGCAGGTGATCATATCAAACACAACCGAAGTAGGTATTGCATTGGTTGAATCAGATGCAGCTGCTGAAAAACCCGTTTCATTTCCGGGGCGTGTCCTCTGTTTTTTATTGGAACGATACCGTGTATTCAATGGCAGCAGCGAATCGGGCATGGTGATCATTCCAACAGAACTGATCGTCGACAACGGAACAAAACTGAAACAGATAGTTGTTACACTCGCAAAACTGAAAGGCGAATCAGGATTATTTCTTCACTGGTTAGAAAATGAAAATGATTTCTGCAATTCACTTGTTGATTGTATCGTTCCGGGAAAACTGCCGGCAGCAGAACAATCTGCAGCTGAAAAAAGGCTGGGATATGAAGATGAACTGATGATCATGTCGGAACCATACCGTTTATGGGCCATCGAAACAAAACGCGACAAAACGCGCAACATACTTTCTTTCAGCAAATGCGATGAAGGTGTAGTACTTGCAGCCGACATCAATAAATTCCGGGAGCTGAAACTCCGTTTATTAAATGCAACGCATACTTTATCGTGCGGGCTTGCATGCCTCTCAGGTTTTGCAACTGTGCGTGATGCCATGCGTGATGAAGCTTTCGTTACTTATTTATCTAACCTGATGTTGCAGGAAATTATTCCATTGGTTGCACATGGAAATATTAGTGTAGAAGAAGCCAATCATTTTGCATTACAGGTGATAGACCGTTTTAAGAACCCGTATATCGAACATCTTTGGTCGAGCATAGCAGTTCAGTACACTTCTAAAATGGCTATGCGTGTAGCGCCTTTAATAGAAAAGCATTACACACGGAACCATGAGGCGCCCGAACTCATGGCATTGGGTTTTGCAGCGTATCTTTTATTTATGCGTTCGGAGAAGAGAACAGACGGGTATTACGGAAAATGTAATGGCGCTGACTATCGCATCACAGATGATAAGGCTTCGCTGCTGTATAGCAAGTGGCAATCAGATCAGGTCATAAACAGTTTGCATGATACAGCCATATTCGGCGCAGACCTTTCACAATACCCCGGCTTTGCGGAAGCAGTGAACCGTTACCTTATATTGTTAACACGGTCGGGGGCAGCAAACGCGCTTCGTTCTATCTTAGCAAAAAAATCAGTGGCATGAGCAACAAACAAAAAATATTGCAGGTAAACCCGAAAGATAATGTACTGGTAGCGCTTGATAATTTACCAAAAGGCGACACCGTTACATTTAACGGAACCAATTATACATTGCAGGAAGATGTACCCGCGAAGCATAAATTTTTTATGCATGATATGAATACGGGTGATGAAATTATTATGTACGGCGTATTGGTTGGCAAGGCACAGAACGATTTAACGGCGGGTACCCGCATGAGTACCGCCAACACAAAACATGCAGCGGAACCTTATGCATTCAGGCCTTATCATTATCATTGGCATGCACCCGATGTAACAAAATTTGCTAACAGGACCTTTAATGGGTATCATCGTGCAGATGGAAGAGTGGGCACGGCGAATTACTGGCTATTTATTCCAACCGTATTTTGCGAGAACAGGAACCTGGATGTGATCCGCGAAGCATTGCATAGCCAATTGGGTTATGATGTTACGGATAAATACAAACAGAAAACACAACTGTTGCTTGAGTTATATAAAAGCGGCGCCGATATTAACTCAGCAGATCTTGCCGTAAAAGAATCCGTTGTAAAAACCAACCGCGTATTTAAAAATGTGGATGGAATTAAATTCCTCAACCACCAGGGCGGATGCGGCGGAACAAGACAGGACGCGGCTATCTTAAGTAAATTGTTGGCTGCTTATGCAGATCATCCCAATGTATCAGGTGTTACCATTTTAAGCCTGGGTTGCCAGAATTTACAGACACAAAATTTACTCGACGATATCAAAAAACATAACCCCCGTTTTGATAAACCTTTATATGTTTTTGAACAGCAGCAATCGCAAAGTGAAGAGCAATTGGTTACAGAAGCCATACGCAAAACATTTGGCGGTTTAATTGAGATCAACAAACTGGAAAGAAAACCTGCCACACTCGATAAACTTTGTATTGGTGTGAAATGCGGTGGCAGCGATGGCTTCAGCGGCATCTCTGCCAATCCTGCTGTTGGATATTGCTCCGATCTTGTTGTGGCATTGGGTGGAAAAATATTGCTTGCGGAATTTCCCGAATTGTGCGGCGCGGAACAACAACTGATCGATCGGACCATTGATGAAGCTGCGGCAAAAAAATTCATCCATCTCATGCAGACCTACAGTGATTCAGCTATCAAAGCAGGATCAGGCTTCGATATGAACCCATCACCCGGAAATATAAAAGATGGTTTGATCACCGACGCAATTAAAAGCAATGGCGCAGCAAAAAAAGGCGGCGAATCACCCGTAGTGGATGTGCTGGATTATACAGAGCCTGCCACCAAACCCGGCCTCAGTCTCGTTTGTACGCCGGGCAATGATGTGGAAGCAACAACAGGCAAAGCAGCCAGCGGCGCCACGCTTATTTTATTTACAACAGGTTTGGGCACGCCAACGGGCAATCCTGTTTGCCCAACGATCAAAGTGGCTACTAATTCTGCATTGGCAAAAAGAATGGGCGATATCATCGATATCAATACCGGCGCCATCATTGAAGGTGAAAAAACAATTCAGCAAATGGGCGAAGAAATACTTGAATACTGCATCCGTGCAGCAAGCGGCGAAGTGATACCGAAAGCAGTGTTACTGAACCAGGATGATTTTATTCCGTGGAAAAGGGGAGTGAGTTTGTAAGAAGCGTGAGTCGTCAGGCGTGAGACGTGAATGATATCATTACTCACGTCTCACGCCTGACGACTCACGATCAAAACCTTAATTAGAACTAATTAC
>JABDAP010000118.1 GCA_013289065.1 Bacteroidota bacterium
TACCAGTAACGGTAAAGTACATTTTTCTTATCGTGGTGTGGCGTTGCAAAATGACTGGCCGGTGATTGTGGCAGGCGACAGCACTTCTGTTTTTTGCAGTTGCGATACACCGGGATTCTATGCAGTTGATTTTTACCTGACGGATCAGTTGGGTAAGACAACAGGCAAACAACTCATCATTAACTGCCTGGCCAATCAAAAAATAAAAGCATCGCTCGCAACACAACTAATCGACAGTTTGACTACGGGTAACTGGCTGTATTTGTTTGATGCGTCCGCATGTTATAAACCTGATGGAAAAATTATGAGTTATCATTTTTCCATTAACGGGCAGATGATGCAGGCAGCGACACCTGTTTTCTACTGGACATTTCATTCGCGGGGAACACAAACTGTTTCATTCTATGCAGTGGATGACTTAGGCCAATTATCTGATACAATTAATGAACAAATCCTGATACCATGAAAAACATTTTTTTGTTTTTATATATCATCCCTTTTGCGCTGCACGCGCAGTCACCTGCACCGGTGGTGACTGCGTTTCCTTCTTTGCGCATCCCTGCATCCAGCAGAGGTCTTGCAATGGGGGATGGTGGGATCGCTTCTTCTGAAGCTAATCAACAACTGTGTTACAACACAGCAAAGACTGCATTCACACAAAACTTTCACCAGGCTTCTGTTTCGTATATGCCGTGGTTAACAGGTATAAGTAATGATACAAGATTTATGAACGTGAATTATCTCGCCAATATTTCCAATAGTTCCGCGATGGGTGTCGCAGTTACTTATTTGAGTTTGGGTTCCTTAAGTGTGAGAGATGATAACGGCGCAACGCTTAGTAATTATCACGCTAACGAATACAACCTGATGGGTAGTTATGCTTTGCAGTTTGCAGATAAAGTATCGCTTGGTTTGGCTTTTCATTTACTCGGGCAGAATGCATACACGGATGTGCCTAAAAATTTATACAGTATTTGCGGCGATATCAGTTACTATCAATACACGCAATTGGGAGATGCTTCTAAAAAACTGGAATGGGGTATTGTGGTTTCTAATCTTGGACCGAAGGTAAATATTGCAGGCGCATCTACTGCATTGCCCGCGAATGTTGGCATTGGTGTCGGTTATAAAAGTATGGATGCAAATAGTAATGATCAGTACAGTTTTTCGATTGATGCCAATCGTTTGATCGCGGAAGATTGGAATGCAGTTCGGTTGTCTGCAGGTGCTGAGTATGGATTTGCCGGGCAGTTCTTTTTGCGTGGCGGAGTCAGTCTTGAAAATAAATACAAAGGCGACAGGAAGTTTTTCGGTCTTGGTGTTGGATATAAAGGACTTGTTGCCGATCAGTCATGGGCGCTGGACTTTCACTACCTGATACCATTTGGTGTGGTGGCCGCTGTATCGCCTTTTCAAAATAGTTACGGATTTACGCTGAGTCTACATTTTGGAAATTTTCAATAGATAAAAATGTTTACAGGAATTAGCTGGATGGAGTACATCAAAACGATTGCGCTGATAGTAATTGGTTATTACCTCGTGATTGGTTGGATCTACCGAAAAGAACTGTTGCAGTGGTGGCGTGATAGAAAGAAAGGGTGAGTTTGTAATCATTGCAACACACATGTCCTGCTGCCCGTGCAGGAGAACCAAGTGCGTGAATTAAAGTGGCAGCGGGCATGTTTTAACCCCTAACCCTCCCGCCATTGCGGGACGGGCTCTGAAGAGGGAATTAAAAATTGTGATGTATGAAAACGTGGAAGAGGAAAATAGAAATACTGTCAGCGATGCTACTCGTGGTTATCGAAGCATATCCGCAGGATGGTATTGCCGGTATCCAGGATGCTAACCAGAAAGTGCGCAGTTATTTCCAGTCGGGTACGCAACTGATGTATGCCGTTGGCGCTATCGTGGGGCTGATCGGCGCAATCAAAGTTTTTAATAAATGGAACGCTGGCGATCATGATACCGGTAAAGTAGCTGCCGCATGGTTTGGGTCGTGCGTGTTCCTGGTAGTGGTCACTACAGTTATCAAAGCATTTTTTGGCATTTAACGAATATGAAAGAACAAGAACAATACGATTACCTGAAAGAAATTCTCGAAGAAGAATTTACAACCGATTACTGGCGGTTGTATGAACTATCCATTCTTGATACAGAAATAGAAAACATCAAAGCAAGATGTGAATCTGTGTTTGAAGAAATGGGTGTTGATGAGGAAGACCGGATGCTGCGCTATGCAGTGATCGGAACTATCGCGGAATACTTTGAAGGCCAACAGGTTTAGTGAGACTTAAGAAAACGTGAGTTATGGCATTTAACCCTTTACAGGTTTTAAAATCCAATGCGGATGCGTTGCGGGTGGCACTTGACTGGAGACAAGGTCAAGAGATGTCGCAAGCAGATATTGATGTTTTGCGAAACTATGCTGGTTTTGGTGGAATCAAAACTTTGCTATTTGGTGAAGGATCAAAAGAAGAATGGAAATCGCAAGGGGCGAAAGAAGCTGATCTGCGGTTACATGCTCCTATGATGGAGTTATATGCATTGTTGCATCAGCATTATGATGACAAGGTATATAAGGAAGTGATTGATTCTTTGAAGAACAGCGTACTCACTTCATTTTATACGCCGCGATTTGTTGCGGACGTTTTGTTCGATGCATTGAAAGAAAAGGAGATTGAACCAAAGCTAATTTATGAGCCGAGTGCAGGTGCAGGTGTTTTTGTAGAAGCAGCGGCGCGGGCCTTTCCTGAAGCAGAGAGAATATTTGGCGTTGAAAAAGATTTGCTTTCTGCAAGGGTGTTAGAAGCAATCAGTTCGACACTTCCAGTTGAAACATTTGTACAGGCGATGCCATTTGAGATGACCAGCAAACAGGAAAATGGGCGCTTCGACCTGGTAGTAAGTAATATTCCCTTTGGGAATTATCCTGTATACGATCCTGATATAGTTAACCCCGCATTAAAGGATAAGATTCACAACTATTTTTTTGTCGCTGGATTGGATAAACTGCGCGATGGCGGCGTCCTGGCTTTTCTTACAACTGATGCATTTCTGAACAATCCATCGAATGAAGCAGCGCGTGAATACCTGTTTGATCATGCAGATTTTTTATCTGTTGCTGTGATGCCGGATAATTTGATGAAGGACAATGCGAATGTAGAAGCGCCAACACATTTACTCATTGTTCAAAAAAACGAACATAAAAAGGAAAGAACAGAGCAAGAACAAAAACTGGTTCATGCGATTCAGAATGAAAACGAGTTTGGAAAGTTTTTTCAGAATTGGTACCTGCTTAAAAATACTGATTGTATCACTGCAGATGAAGTAGGTGCTGGCAAGAATCAATACGGACAGGCGCATGAGATGGTTTGGCAAAACGGTGATATGCAAATTGTCGCTGACCGTTTAAGCGTGATACTGAGTAAAGATTTTTCACTGCGTTTTGATCAAAGACTGTTTGATCAGAAAGAGGAATCGCAGAAGCAAAATAAAACTGAGGGGCTGACACTTAGTTTTCTTCCACCTCCTGCTGTTCAATC
>JABDAP010000119.1 GCA_013289065.1 Bacteroidota bacterium
ATTTTGTCCATGTAAAAAGATTTTGCGCTGATGCATAAAAACGCAGGCCCGATATTTTTGCCCGTTGTAAAAACCGCGCAGTAACTGTGTAGCCGAGATTGATCGTTTTCAATCTTAAAAATGATCCGTCTTCGATCACCCTGGAAGAATATACTGTTGGCCCCTGTCCGAGCGCACGGTAATTTTCATTGGTGGGATTGGTTGGTGTCCACCTGTTCTCGAAACTCGCGTATTGATTGGAGCCATATAAGTTGGCAATATTTCCTTCCATGAACAGCCTGTTTATATTCAGGATATCATTACCCGAAACAAACTGGAAGAAAATATTTAAGTCAAAATTGTGAAACGTGAAAGTGTTAGACATGCCGCCGATAAATTTCGGATTAGGGTTGCCGATAATCGTCCTGTCATTATCATTTACAACGCCATCGCCGTTCAGGTCTGCATATTTAATATCACCCGGTTTAATACCTGAAGCCGGATTACCATTATTTGGAACGCCTGCTTTCAGAACATAGGTACCCGGCGTAGGTTGGTCAAAATCTGCAAATTGATAATTGCCGATCCACTTGTAACCATAGAACATTGCTACCGGGCTACCTACCTGTGCAATAAAATTCGGATTCAGCGCCACGCCCGTATTCGCAAATTTTGCATTTGATAACAGGAACTGCTGGTTCTGCGCCAGCGCCAGAACTTTTGTTTGGTTAAATGATATATTGAAAGAAGTTGTCCAGCTGAACTTCGGTGTTTTGATATTGGTAGATGCCAATGAAATTTCAAGTCCCCTGTTTTGTACCGTACCGATATTTTCAAACGCAGTTGCATAACCTGATGAAGTTGGCAACTGCGCATTTAATAATAAGTTGGTTGTTTTTTTACTGTACGCATCTACAGTAAGCAATAAACGCTGGTTAAGAAAACCAAGGTCGAGGCCGAGATCTGTTTCTGCAGTGGTCTCCCACTTCAAATTCGGATTCGATAAAGAAGATGCATAGGCGCCGCTGATAAATTGTCCGCCGGGTGCATAAGAATCTGCACCGCCCTGGTTGATCAAACCAAACGAAGCAAAATCCGATACCCTGTTGTTACCGGTAATGCCATAGCTGCCACGCAATTTAGCGTCGGAAAGGAACCGCAGGTTTTTCATGAATTGCTCCTGCGTAATATGCCATGCGAGTGCACCTGAAGGGAAGTAGCCCCATTTATTATCTCCCACAAATTTGGAAGAACCATCAGCCCTGAAAGAAACGGTTAACAGGTATTTTGATTGATACCCATAATTCGCCCTTGCAAGAAAAGAGGCCAATGTATTTTTTGATTGGGTTGAAGTAATTCTAAACGGCGTTCCCTGGCTAAGGCCCGCAACACCTAAACTTTCATTCGGCAACAATATGGCTCCTGCACCATTGGAGGATGCTGTATTGGTCTGTGTGGTAAATCCTGTAACAACACTTAATGAATGAACTTTGTGGAACACATTATTATATGACAGCGTATTTTCATTTACATAATTATCCAGTTTTGTAAAAATGGTTGACCCATTCGGGCCGCCCTGTCCCAAACTGCTCACAGGGCTTCCGAGTACGCTTTGTGAAGTGTTCAGAACATCGCTGCGTAAAGTGCTTGTATTCAAACCGGCGGTTATTCTAAGCCTGAGGTTCGGGGTGATATTATAATCTAGGTATGAATTAACATTGAATAAAGCGGTGGTGCGGTTCCGTATTTCATTGTATGCAGTAAGTACAGGGTTCCATTGATAATTAGTGGAAGTGATCACATCTGCGTCCTGTGCATTATTTAATAAACTATCATTATTACCCGTGCCGTTTACAGGGCGGTACTGCCATACATTGATCAATATATTGTTTGCCGTTTGCGAACCACCGCCTGCAAGCAGGCCGCTTGCAGTAAGGTTACTGTAGTTCACATTAACGCCCACTTTTATTTTCGTGTTCACGTTTTGATCCAGCGTAATACGTCCCTGGTATCTTTTAAAAGATGATCCGATCAATGTACCATCCTGCCGGAAAACAGAACCAGACATACTATACCGTGTATCAGCGGTTCCGCCTCTTACGGAAAGATCGAGGTTCTGCATAGGTGCAGTTCTGAACACTTGCTTTTGCCAGTCGAGGGATGGTGTATTCCTGTAGCTCTCGATGTTCTTTCCATTTACCAGATAATCAGCTGTGGCTCGTGTTGAATCTATTTCAAGCTGCAGTTTTACAAACTCATAGGGATCCATCAGTTTCATTGTTTTGCTATTGGATTGCAACCCGTAATAAGAATTCAATGAAACAACCGGCGCACCGATCTTTCCTTTTTTAGTTGTGATAATGATCACACCGTTTGCACCTCGTGCACCGTAGATAGCTGTTGAAGATGCATCTTTCAATACTTCGATAGATTCAATATCTGCGGGGTTGATCGCATTGTTATTAAAATTCTCTAGCGGGAAACCATCTACTACGTACAATGGCGAATTATCCTGTGTAACAGAGTTTCCGCCGCGTATCACAATATCGGGAGAAGCGCCCGGCTGGCCATCGGGTGAAGTAACCATCACTCCTGCGATCCTGCCGGCGAGTGCATCGTCGTAAGATTTTACCGGCGCTTTATTCAGGTCGGATATGTTTACTGTACCAACCGAACCTGTCAGGTCTTTTTTTCGTTGTGTTCCGTAACCGATCACAACAACATCATTCAGGTCATTTGTTGTTGATTGCAGGCTTACATTCATTACGGTGTTATTATTAACCCGTATTTCTTTCTGGTCGTACCCCACAATAGAAAATACCAATATGCTGTTAGCGCCAGGCACACTGATCTTAAATTTACCCTCCGCATCCGCCACTGTGCCGCCTGAACTTCCTTTCACTTTAACAGATGTGCCCGGAACGATCTCTCCTTTTTCATCTTTGATAATTCCGGTAACGGTGAGTGGTGAGGTTTTGGCGGTACTGCCTTGCTGGGCTAAAATTTTGTTTCCGGAAAGAAAGAAAAACAGCAGCAGGGCTGCGAGGCATTGTACATTCGATTTACCCATGATCGCTTAGTTTGTTTGGTTAATGGGCTGCACCAACAACTACATCTTTGGAAAAATGTACTTATGGCCAGCAATAACCAAAACTATATACGCGCTGAAAAATAAACCCATGGCATTTGCCAGATAATTACATGGCAAATGCACTTTTCAGGCATTTATTGCACTTCGAAGGGAGGATTTTTGAAAATGGTTTGTGCTTTCGGAGAATAACCGAATTGATCTTTGAAACATTTTCTGAAATGGTTCACATCGGCAAATCCGATCGTATAAGCTACCTCGGTTACATTCATTTGCCCTAAGGATAATAATTGCGAAGCACGTTTGAGTTTAATGCTCCGGATAAATTCCACGGCCGTCTGATCGGTTAAC
>JABDAP010000120.1 GCA_013289065.1 Bacteroidota bacterium
TTCAGAAAGAACCAGCTTTTCTTTAAATGGTATGGCGGTGTGAACAGGAAAATGTTGTCGTATTTTTCTTACCTGTTTGTACAAAACAATGCATCGGCAGAATTATTGCAAACGATCGGCGTACATGAAAATGTAATGGTGAGTGGTGATACCCGTTTTGACCGTGTGATAAGTATAGCCGATAATTTTGAATCCATTCCGTTAATTGATCAGTTCTGTAAGGATGAGCCAACCATTGTGGCAGGCAGTACATGGACGGAAGATGATGAAGAGCTGGATCATTTTGCCAATACCAACCCATCCATCAAATGCATTATTGCTCCGCATGATATAGAAGAAGAGCGATTGAAAGAATGCCTGGTTTTGTATAAACATTCCATTTTATATTCTGATTATGAAAAAGCAGTTTTATCAGGAGCAGGTGTTCCCGAAAATATAAATGTATTGATCATTGATAATATGGGTATGCTTAGCAGGCTCTATCATTACGCCGCCATTTGTTATGTTGGCGGTGGGTTTGGCGGGGATGGCATTCATAATATTCTTGAAGCGGCTGTATATGGCAGGCCTGTTGTATTTGGCCCTGAGTATGATAAATATTTTGAAGCCGATGAACTGCTCGATTGCGGCGGTGCATTTACCATTGAAGATGCATTGGAACTTGAAAAATTATTAAAAGAACTATTCTCCGATACCAATATGTATGGTGAAGCTGCCGATGCATCGCGTGAATATGTAAAAAGCAGATCGGGAGCAAGTGAAAAAGTGATCAGGTATATTCAGGAGAAACGCCTTTTGATCAGCTGATCAAAAAGCTTTACACTTTCGCTGTTATCGGGCCAGCTGAGTTTTACTTTCAGTTCGCGCTGTATCCAGTATTCGGCTTCGGGATAAATGGTAAACCCGTTGATCGTTTTCAGGCTGCGTTCATACATGTTCTCATCACCGCGAAAAAGATCATTTACAAAAAGAAACCGGTCGTTCACGCCAATGCCTTTTTTAAGATCGCGGATCGGTGTTCCCTGCAAAGCAGTGGCCACTTCTTCCCTTTCTTCTTTTAATTTTTCATTCAGGCTTTCTCCCTGCTTTGCCAATATTGTATTAACCTCAAACAATTCTGCGTTCCGCTTATTTTCTTTCGGCTCGGTATGGTATGTTTCTGTTGTTTGCTGTGCCGACTGGTGGGCAAGCGTAGGAATCTCTGCATTCGTATCAAGCATCCAGTTGTGTAAGAGCTCTTCCTGTTTGGGCGGTTCAACGGATGGCGCAGTTATTTTTTCAGTATCAGTTGGAAAGATCCTGCCCGAAACGGAAGGCAGAACAACCGACACTTTACTTCCTACTGTGGATCGTGCATGGTTTTTCTGCAGTTCGGACAACAACAGTTGTGCAGTAACAGCTAATTTATCAGCATCGGCATGCTGTTCAAATTGTTCTTTCAGTTTGTTGATCAAGGTGCCCACTCTTTCCATGGGATGTAATACATTTGGGGGGTTACCAATTAGTATATCGCTTAAAGTTACAAACGTTTTCCGAGATAATTTATTATAGAAATGTTTATAGAACCAAATATATCAGGCGAAAGAAGGGGTTGGATAGAAGTGATCTGCGGCAGTATGTTCAGCGGGAAGACCGAAGAGTTGATCCGCCGTTTAAAACGGGCCAAGATCGCCAACCTGAAAGTGGAGATATTCAAACCCGCTATTGATGTACGTTATGATGAAACCAACGTGGTAAGCCATGATGCCAACGCGATCCAGTCAACCCCCATCGATAACTCGCAAACCATCTTACTTCTTGCCGAAGGCGTTGATGTGGTAGGTATTGATGAGGCCCAGTTCTTCGACGACCAGATCATTCATGTGTGCGAAGTACTGGCGCTGAGAGGTACGCGCGTAATTGTGGCAGGATTGGATATGGATTATTTAGGGCGGCCATTCGGGCAAATGCCTTACCTCTTATCCATCGCCGATTATATTACCAAGCTCCACGCTATTTGTATGCGTTGCGGAAATATCGCCAATGTTTCATACCGAAAAACAGAACAGGAGGGACAGGTACTGATCGGAGAAAAAGAAACCTACGAACCCCGATGCAGGATCTGCGCCAATGAAAAATAAGCGACGCATATTATCACTCGTACGAAAAGACCTGTTGCTCGAAACACGCCAGCAGTACACATTGTATGGCATCCTTCTGTATGTGGCTTCCACCATTTTTGTTGTTTACCTCGCAATGGATAAACCGGAAGATAAGGTCTGGAACGCATTGTTCTGGGTGATCCAGTTATTTGTATGCATCAATGCAGTGGCAAAAAGTTTTTTGCAGGACAGCAGGGGCCGGATGCTTTATTTTTATTCGATCGCAGGTGCAACCGATTTTGTTTTAGCCAAACTTCTGTTCAATGCTTTGCTGATGATCGTGATGAGCATGCTTAGCCTGGCCGTATTTACTTTATTACTCGGCGATCCGCTGGAAAACATGCTCAGGTTCGTTTTTATTACCTGCCTGGGTGGAATGAGCCTGAGCCTGGTATTTACTTTTCTTGCTGCGATCGCAGCCAAAGCTCAGCAACAGTCTGCATTGATGGCGATCATGGGTTTCCCCATTATCATCCCGCAGCTTTTATTATTGATGAAAATATCTTCCACCGCTTTTTCGTCTGTGATACAGGCCGGCTGGTGGCAAATGGTACTGTTACTTGTTGCGCTCGATATAATGATCGTAGCGCTTGCGGTAATACTTTTCCCTTTTTTATGGAGAGATTAGCTTTGTGCCTTTTTCACCCCTACCCCTAAAGGGGAACTCAAGAACCCCTTTAGAGGCAGGGGTAGAAAGAAAATCAAAAATCGTATAAAGAAAAATTCTTTTCACCGTAGGGCGTGCAGTTGTATAAATTGGAACGCAAACATTCCACCATGATCTCTCCATATTGCTTGGAATTATTTTCTTAACAAGCTGGATGCTAAAATCTCAAATGTCTTACAGTCTGCCCTTTATTGATCAGTTGTTTCAATGAATCAATGCCTATCCTCAAATGATTTTCTACAAATTCAGAAGTTACTTTTTTATCACTCGCTTCTGTTTTTACGCCATCCGGAACCATAGGCGAATCACTGACCAATAAAAGTGCGCCGGTAGGAATTTTATTAAAGAACCCAACTGTAAAAATGGTTGCGGTCTCCATATCGATTGCATAGGCTCTTACTTTAGTGAGATAAGCTTTAAACTCATCATCATGCTCCCATACGCGGCCGTTGGTGATCACTACAAAAGGCGTTTGTAAACGGATATTGTAATTGAGTACCTGTCGCAGGGCCGGTTCATCCATGGCCACATTCATTTCTTTGCATTCGATGATCATCCATGGTTTTGATTCTTTGTATATAAGTATAT
>JABDAP010000121.1:0-1448 GCA_013289065.1 Bacteroidota bacterium
TGGGGCGGGCAATTACAAAAATGGACAACCGGCAAATATATAGCCGATGCCAAACTCCGCACACCCAACGAAGAAGCCATACTGCCGCGGGTTGCAAAGCTTGGTGCAGATATGAAAAGCTTTGCCGAAACACCAAGAAATATAAAGATTGTTGATGCAAACGGCAAACTGTTTCTAGAATCAAACAACGACAAACGTTTTTTTGAAGCATCCTGGATGCATATGTATAAAGGCAAATATTATTTTTCTTATTCAACAGGCGATACGCATAATATCTGCTATGCGATCGGTAATAATCCTTATGGGCCGTTCACGTATAAAGGTGTTGTTCTGAAACCCGTTGAAGGCTGGACAAACCACCATTCGATCGTGGAAATAAACGGTAAATGGTATTTGTTTTATCATGATACACAGATCTCCGGCAAAACACATTTACGCAATGTAAAAGTGACAGAATTAAAATACAATGCCGATGGAACGATCATACCTATTGAAGCATATAAATAAGTATCTTTCTTGTCAACCAACTACTGCCACATGAAAAAAACAATTCTGCTGATTTGTCTCACTGTATCCATTACCGCCATTGCACAAAATGATATTTCATTACAGGCGGATAAAGGAAAAGATATCATCAACAAAAATATCTACGGCCATTTTGCCGAGCATTTGGGCCATTGCATTTACGGTGGATTGTATGTGGGTGACAACAACACAAAAATTCCGAATAAGAACGGGATCCGTTTGGATGTGGTAGATGCATTAAAAAAACTCAAAGTTCCCGTGTTGCGTTGGCCCGGTGGTTGTTTTGCGGATACGTATCACTGGAAAGATGGTATTGGCCCGAAAGATAAACGCCCTTCCATGTTGAATGTTTGGTGGGGAAATGTAACGGAAGACAATAGTTTTGGTACAAACGAATTTCTCAATATGTGTGAGCTGCTTGGCGCCGAGCCTTACCTGAGCGGCAATGTAGGAAGCGGTTCACCGCAGGAATTATCAGACTGGGTAAAATATACCAATCATCCGAATAACAGCAGTCCGATGCCGATCAGCCGCCAGCAAAACGGCAGGCCCAATCCATGGCACGTTAAATACTGGGGCATTGGAAATGAAGCATGGGGTTGTGGTGGAAATATGCGGCCGGAATATTATGCAAACATTTTCCGCCAGTATGTAACATTTATGAATGATGGCGGCAATAAATTATTTCGTATCGCATCAGGCGCAAGCGATGCAGATTATAACTGGACAGAAGTTTTGATGAGAGATATTCCGCTCAACATGATCGATGCTGTTGGCGTGCATCATTATTCCGTGATCGAATGGGGAAAGAAAGGATCTGCAACTGCATTCAGCGAAGAAGAATATTTTACTACAATGCAACGCGCATTGCAGATGGAAGAACTCGTTACCAGGCACAGCGCGGTTATGGATAAATACGATCC
>JABDAP010000121.1:1458-3245 GCA_013289065.1 Bacteroidota bacterium
GAGTAGCGATGGTGGTGGATGAATGGGGCGGATGGTATGATGTGGAACCCGGCACCAATGGCGGTTTTCTTTATCAACAAAATACAATGCGCGATGCAATGATCGCGGGAGCAACACTCAACATCTTCAACAATCATTGCGACCGTGTACGCATGGCTAACCTTGCACAGATGGTTAATGTGTTGCAGGCGGTGGTATTAACCAATGAAGAAAAAATGATCCTTACACCAACATATCATGTAATGGAAATGTACAATGTTCACCAGGATGCAACGATGCTTCCGGTCACTGTAAACAGCAGTGATTATAAAATGGGCAAAGAAAAACTGAAAGCCATTTCAGCATCGGCTTCAAAAGATAAAGATGGGCTCACACATATTTCTCTGGTAAACATCGATTATTCAAAAGCGCAGGAAGTTACCATTAATGTAAGCGGCGCAAATTATACAAGTGTTACGGGAAGGATACTTGCTTCAGATAAAATTCAGAACTATAACAGCTTTGAAGAACCGAATAAAATAAAGCCGGCAACATTTACAGGAGCAACACTCAGCGGTACAAACTTAAAAGTAAAAATGCCGCCGTTTTCTGTTGTAGTGCTGGAATTAAAATAAGTGTATCAGTTTAGGATTGTAAAAACCTATTTCGCCACAGATTCACAGATTAGCACAGATGATCAGTGAAAATCTGTAAATGGGTGGCGAACAATTTTTCCGGATAACGATCTGTTTGAAATCATAAACCTTCGACAATGAAAACAACATCTTCGAGGATACGAATGTCTATAACATTCGTATTCATTACTATTTGTTTGGCATCATTCAACAGTAATGCGCAAACAGATATCAGTTCACTTCCTTTCTCCAATTACAATCTGTCATTCGATCAGAGAGTAAACGACCTTGTTGGCCGTTTAACACTTGAAGAAAAAGTTTCGCAGATGCTCAATGCGGCGCCTGCCATTCCACGTTTGGGGATCCCTGCATATGATTGGTGGAATGAAGTACTACACGGTGTTGCACGAACACCATTTAAAGTAACGGTATACCCGCAAGCCATTGCCATGGCCGCAGGTTTTGATACCGGCGCATTATTTACCATGGCCGATTATTCTGCTATTGAAGGAAGGGCGATACACAACAGGGCACTGCGTTTGGGAAGAGCGAATGAAAGATATCTCGGATTAACTTACTGGACACCCAATATCAATATTTTCCGTGACCCGCGTTGGGGCCGCGGGCAGGAAACATATGGGGAGGATCCTTTTCTCACAGCCATGCTGGGAAAATCTTTTGTAAAAGGTTTGCAGGGCGATGATCCCAAATATTTAAAAGCAGCTGCATGTGCAAAGCATTATGCCATACACAGCGGGCCCGAACCTTCACGCCATGTGTTCAATGCTGTTACAAGTGATTACGATCTCTGGAACACTTACCTGCCTGCGTTTAAAGAGTTAGTGGTAAATGCAAAAGTTGCCGGCGTGATGTGTGCATACAATGCCTATCAGAATCAGCCATGTTGCGGCAATGATGTTTTGATGACGGATATCCTCCGCAACCAATGGGAATTTACAGGTTATGTAACTTCTGATTGCGGTGCGATAGATGATATTTACAGAAACCATAAAACACAACCCGATGCAGCAAGCGCCGCAGCCGATGCGGTTTTACATGGAACCGATATCGATTGCGGCAACAGCGCTTACAAAGCACTGGTACAGGCAGTAAAACTGGGAAAGATCACAGAGAAACAAATTGATGTATCGTTAAAAAGATTGTTCATGATCC
>JABDAP010000122.1 GCA_013289065.1 Bacteroidota bacterium
GAATTTACGATCGATACAACCATTACGGCAGACACCAACTATACACTCAATCTCGCTAAATATGGCGATGAAGGCGATGTGGCCACAATTATTGAACCTGCCATACATGCTTCCATAAGCCAGATCGATAATCAAACGGATATGTTTACTTCTGTTTATCATTACACACCTGCGCCAAAAACAACCGGTAATGATGAAGTAACCATTTCTATCAAACACTATAACGGCAACCAGGTTTGCGGCAAAGATTCCACGATCATTTATATTAACCTTACGATCAAGTAGGATCGATATAACAGTGCAGTGAGAAGTTTTCATTTTACCCCAACCCCTAAAGGGGAGCTAAAAAAAATTGGCCTGATTTTTTACCACAGAGTACACAAAGTTTTACACAAAGTTCCGCAGAGAGAGTTTATTCTCAATAATATGAAATGCTAATTACTAACTACTAATTATTAATTAACCCTTTCTTTCCCCAATTCAGATTTAACGATAATTGATTAAATAGATTGCTCTGGTAAAATCCCGCGGCATAACGGATATGGATCTTCTTCAGTAAAATGCCCGCTCCAAAAGAAAAACCATTCAATCCGCTGGTAACATTATATGCATTCAGATCCTGCCGGCGCTGAAAATTGTAACCGGTAGTGAGTTCCAGTTTTTCATTTAAAAATATCTGTGCCGATAAAACAACATGCGAAAATATTTTCTGCAGTGTGCTGTTACTGTTATACCCATTCTCACCTTCCGAGGCGCGGAAAGTTGTGTCGTTATAATAGATATTGAACTTCTGTAAATGATGCGCTGTTAAAGAAAACTGGAAGGGCGCATTCTCTAATCTTTTTGTAATACCCGCCTGCAGATCGAATGGCAGTTCTTCTTTGTTATTGCTGCCATCATACGTTTTTAATTGCGTTCCCATATTTTTTGCCACAACACTCACCTGCCAATGATTAGCCGAATCGTAATAAGAAACACCTACGTCAAAAGCAAGCCCCGACGAACGGTATTGCCCGTAACTCGAATTAATATATTTCATGGTGAGCCCATAAAAAAAACGTTCATGGTATTGTTTCGATGCCATTGCCTGCACCACATAATCAACCGGCCGGAAAGTGCCAAGTATATTACCGGCGGCATCGGTTTGCGTAAGTGTTCCGTAATCAAAATAATTTGCACCAACTGCGATATTTGTTTGCGATGCTTCGAGGTGCCACGCCGTTGTAAGGCTGTAATTGCGGATGCCCGCTAAAAAAGAATTGAAAGAAGTGTTTACCTGCTGGTGCATATCATCGCGCAGCAAAGAAGGGTTATGAAAGATCATACCCACATCATTCCCGATCGATGAAACATTCACACCGCCCAAAGCCGATAACTGCGCCGTATTCGGCTGCGACAGGAAATTGAATACAGCATTACCCCCCAGCGTTTGCGCAGGAAGTTTGCTGAAACAAATAATGGTTATGAAAAAAAGACAACGACGCATAATGCCTAGCTATCAGCAATAGTATCGATAATTCTTCTAAAAGAAAACTGAAAGCTGATAGATGATGGCTGAAAGACCGTCAGCTACACAAGCGCCAGGTCGATCACCTGCTGCATTGTTTTAACATAATGAAACGCTACGCCCTTGATAAAATTATTATCGATCTCATTCACATCTTTTTCATTCTGCCAGCAGAGAATGATCTCTTTCAACCCCGCTCTTTTTGCAGCAAGTATTTTTTCTTTGATACCACCAACCGGCAAAACCTGCCCGCGTAAAGTGATCTCGCCTGTCATGGCGAGAAACGGTTTTACTTTTCGCCCGGTAAATGCAGAGGTCAATGAGGTAAGCATGGTAATGCCCGCGCTCGGCCCGTCTTTCGGCACAGCTCCTTCCGGAACATGCACATGGATATTCTTTTTAGAGAATTCCTCCGGGTCAACACCTAATTTTTTTGCATTGGCCTGCAGATAACTCAATGCGGTTGTGGCGCTTTCTTTCATCACATTGCCAAGGTTGCCTGTTAATTTCAGTTCGCCTTTGCCATCGCTTAAAATGGTTTCAATAAAAAGTATGTCGCCGCCAACATAGGTCCATGCAAGCCCCACTGCCACTCCGGGCATGTTAGCTGTTTTATAGATCTCATTGCTGTAACGCGATTGCCCCAGTATCTTTTCTACATCCTGCGCGGTAACTGTCGACTTCACTTTATTTTTCATCGCCAGTTCTTTTGCCTGGTAGCGCATGATGGAAGCCAGTTGCCTGTCTAATTCTCGAACACCGCTTTCTCTTGTATGCTGCTCAATTATTTTTTCAAGTACTTTATCATTGATCCTGAAGTTTACCTTGCTTAAACCATGCGCATCTTTTTGTTTGGGCAATAAGTGGCGTTTTGCGATCTCTACTTTTTCTTCCACAGCATAACCACTCAGGTCGATGATTTCCAGCCGGTCGCGGAGTGCGGGTTGAATATTCTGTAAATTATTGGCTGTTGCTATGAACAACACTTTGCTCAGGTCATATTCGAGTTCGAGATAATTATCGTAAAAAGTATGGTTCTGTTCGGGATCCAGCACTTCCAATAAAGCAGAAGAAGGGTCGCCGCGAAAATCACTGCCTATCTTATCGATCTCATCCAGTATCATTACCGGATTGGATGATTTGCATTTGCGTATGTTCTGAATGATACGCCCGGGCATCGCACCAATATAGGTTTTGCGGTGGCCGCGGATCTCACTCTCATCATGCAATCCACCCAAACTCACACGCACATATTTTCTGCCTATCGCATGTGCAATAGAACGCCCAAGCGATGTTTTGCCGATACCCGGAGGCCCGAGAAAACAAAGTATCGGGCTGCGCATATCGCCTTTCAGTTTCAGTACGGCCAGGTATTCGAGTATGCGGCTTTTGATCTTGCCCATACCGTAATGATCTATGTCTAAAACTTTTTTTGCATTCTTCAGATCATAATTATCAGCCGTATAATCCAGCCACGGCAGATCCAGCATCAGATCGAGGTGGTTAT
>JABDAP010000123.1 GCA_013289065.1 Bacteroidota bacterium
ATTAACCTGATATTAAAAAGAAAAAGTATCATCGGTTCATTGATCGGCGGCATCAAAGAAACCCAGGAAATGCTCGACTACTGCGCCGAACATAATATTGTTTCCGATGTAGAAGTGATCAAAGTACAGGAGATCAATGAAGCGTATGAAAGAATGTTGAAAGGCGATGTGAGGTATAGGTTTGTGATTGATATTGCGTCTTTGAAATAGTTAATAGTTAAAAGTTAATAGTTAATAGTCGATAGTTAATAGTCTGGAGTTATCTTAAATGCTGATAACTATTAACTTTTAACTATCGACTATTAACTTTTAACTTCTAATATGATTCTCAAAAACGATACAAGAATCTTACCAACGCCATCCTCGGCCTGAGATTATATGTATTCTCTACAATACTGTTTGATGAAACAGATAAAACAGTATAGGCTTTCACATTGGCAAGATTGTTCAGCGAGAAATCAATATCCGTTTTTAATTTATTCAGCTTTACTGTACAGGTTGCGTCGAGGAAAAGGAATTTTGTATCCTGCGAATAGGGTGAATGGGTAAAATAATATTCACCACTCAGTTTAAAATAAAGATTGTTGGTGGCAATAATATTAAAATCGAGATTTTGTTGCCATTTCCTGATCTGCTGTATTACAGGGTCAGCGCTGGTATGGCTTGTGTTGATCGGCTTGCTGCTGCTGGTTTGCAACGTTCCATTATAAGCAAAGTTTAGCCACTGGCTCACTTTTGTATTTATGTTCCATCCATAACTGGTGATATCGGTTTGGTATTGCAAAAGATTTCCGTTCTGCAAAGTGTTATAAACAGATTCCTGCCAGTTTATTTTAGCGCCCAGTGTAGTTAACAGTGGGAAAATATATTTACTGATACCTCCTGAGAGAGCAACTGCATGTGACAGGTTATCGAAAGGAATATTTTTTGACTGTTGCAATATTGAACTCACAGTTGAATACGATATCGTGCTACGCTCATTTGTTGAATAAGAAGCGCCCAGATTAATAAATAATATTTTCAGCGTATTGCGGTAACTGTAAAAGATCGAACTCTGGTTGATAAGCGTTTGATTCAATAATGATGCATTCGTTGAAAGGCTTCGGTAGTTGCTCATCAGGTAACCATCATACACCTGATCAATAGTGCCCCAGTTATTTGAATGCGCATAACGAAGCGTCAGGTAACTTTCGCGCCCCGTTGTAAATTTTGCCTGTACCGATGGAGTAAATGGCACAGTGGAAATATCTTTTTGTGTAAGGCGTCCCTGATAATTAATATCCTGGTAAGTTAGCGGTAATGAAGTTGAAAACTGCACCCAGTCACGGATCCATGTATAATCTGCCTGCCCGTATACACGTGTACGCTGCCAGTTTAATTTATTGATAAAACTATCCGCTACTTCGGCTTTGCTGCCACTGGTTTGTTGCGAAAGCAGGTCAGAATTCAATTGCTGCTGCTGGTAATCGAATCCGATTTTATAAGACTGAATAAATTTATCTGAAGCGATCGTGTACTTGAAATAATTATTTGTATAGAAAGTTGGTATAGATCCGTTCTGCTGCAATTGTGCAAAAGGGATATTGTTGTTAAGGATCGACGGATACAATCCCGGCGTCACAAATAAAGAAGCAGGATTATTGATATGGCTGATCGATGAAGAACCCTCAAGTACTTTTCTTCCTTTCAAAACCTTCATATAATTCAGGTCGTTCGAAAAATTAGTGACCGTTCCCGATAATTGCTGCTGAATATTATTATTTGATGTTGCCTGCAGGTTAGCATATGAATTCGTTGGCGAATTTTCCACTGCCAGTACATCATTAAAATAATAACCTGTTTTATTTGCCGTAAGTGTGAATTGCGTTCTGAGAATATTTTTATTAAGCCTGTCGCTTAAATTTTCCGCATAACGTATCGTGTCGCCCGGAAGAAAAATAGTTGTCTTGTCTGAGTTATCTAAAAACTGCCTGTCATATAAATAATAAGCATTCACCCTGAACTGCGCGCCGGATTTTAATGTGAACAGGTCATTCAGGTTGATCAGCCCTGCATTATTGAAAAGATAACGTTTCTTACTCAACGGCGGCCCTGATGCGCCGCTGATATTGGTTAACTGTTGTGGCGGCGGTGTTGTTTCAACTCCGCCAAATCCATGAGAAGTTATTTCATCACCAAGATCTGAACCGGTATTATTCAGTTTAAAATAATTGATGAATTTTGCCTGCTTCTTAAACATCATTGCATTGATGGAAGCATTATACAGGTCAGGTTCACCAACAGCCGCGTCGCCCTGCCCGAATATTTTGATGCGAGCCTTATCTTTCATCACAATATTCATTGCCGCATTTTCACTGAGGGAAACATTCTGCAAAGCTTTTACCGGCTGGTGATTTTCAAGTATCTGTACTTTAGAGACCATATCGCCCGGTACATTTTTCGTAGCGATATTATATTTATCATCAAGCAGGTTATCGCCATCGATATAAAAACGGTTGATCGGTTTTCCCTGGTAAGAAATTTTTCCATCAGCATCCACATCCACCCCTGGTAATTTTTTGATCACATCACCGATCGACCTGTCCTGTTTATCTGTATAAGATGCAACATCATAATTTAATGTGTCGCCCACTTTTTTAATGAACGGCCGGTTGTTCTTTACGCTTACATTCGGCAGTTTGGCAGAAGTGCTGCGTAATTTAAAATCGCTTGATTGTATAGCGGCAGTTACAGGCAGCGACTGTTTGCTGAATCCGATAGAACTTGCTTCAACAGAAAAAGTATCTTTTACAAAAGCGCCGCCGTATTGTAGTTTATATGTGCCGTTCGGAGCGGAGATCGCAAAACCCAATACAATGCCGCCATTCTTTTTTACCA
>JABDAP010000124.1 GCA_013289065.1 Bacteroidota bacterium
ATATCTTTTGATGCTGATATAATAAACTAACATCTGTCATCCAACATCTGTCATCTATCATCTCACCTTCCCCATCTTTCAACGGGCTGCAAATATAGGAGTGAAAAGAAAAATTCAGGTTATATTGCAGAAAATTTTACACCGCTACATGAAGATACTCATTAGGCAAGCGGTTATTGCCGATCCGGATTCCAACTTCAATGGCCAGGTTATTGATATTTTAGTAATGGATGGGCAGATCATAAAAATGTCTTCCCGCATTCCGGATGCTGCGGATGAAATAATTGAAGCGGATGGGTTAACCGTATCATCCGGCTGGATCGATATCTTCTCACATTTTTGCGACCCGGGTTACGAATACAAAGAAACACTGGAAACAGGCGCCAATGCTGCTGCGGCAGGTGGCTTTACACAGGTATTTGTTCTTCCCAATACCAAACCCGTTGTTGATAATAAAACACAGGTTGAATATATCAGCCGGCGTTCAGGATCATTGCCGGTCGATATACATCCATTAGGCGCCGTTACAAAGGGCACTGAAGGAAAAGACCTTGCCGAAATGTACGATATGAAGAACAGCGGCGCAGTTGCTTTTTCTGATGGAACCAATCCAGTGCAGTCACCCGGTTTATTTTTAAAAGCTTTACAATATGTAAAAGCATTTGATGGCGTACTTATTCAAATGCCGGTGGATAAAAGTATTGCATCAGGCGGGCTGATCAATGAAGGCGTGATCTCTACAAGGCTTGGCCTGCCCGGTATTCCTTCATTGGCTGAAGAAGTGATCATTAAAAGGGATATTGACCTGTTACGGTATACACAATCAAAACTGCATATCACCGGCGTATCCACACAGAACAGTCTGGCATTAATTGCTGATGCAAAAAAAGAAGGGCTCAATATCAGTTGCAGCGTAACGCCCTACCATCTTTTTTTCTGCGATGAAGACATGCAGGAGTACGATACCAACCTCAAAGTAAATCCACCGTTAAGAAGCAAAGCAGATATGCTTGCCTTGCGTGAAGCGGTGATAAATGGTGTGGTCGATTGCATCGCTTCGCATCATATGCCGCAGGATTGGGATAATAAAACCTGCGAATTTGAATATGCGAAAAACGGCATGACAGGTTTGGAAACAAGTTTTGCAGTGATCAATCACCTGCTTCCCGAATTAACCAAAGAAAGGCTTGTGCAATTATTTTCTTTGAATGCACGTAATATATTTCACCTGCCGCTTACACATATTGAAGAAGGCGCTGCTGCTGAGCTGACACTTTTTACAAGATCGGGAAATACCATGCTGAACAGGCCGCAGCTGCAGACAAAATCGCCTAATACACCTTTTCTGGAAAGGGAACTGAACGGAAAAATTGTTGGTATCATTCATAAAGGAAAACTAACTTTAAACCAAAACTAAAACCTGCACATATGGAAAATAAAATAACCCCGGCCTGGACGAAGGCCCTTATCATCAGCCTTATCTGTATCGTTTATGGATTGATCCTGTATTTCACCGGCCAGATGCAGAACAAAGCATTGGGATGGGTGCAATTTATTTTCCTGTTTGGCGGTATTATCTGGTCATGTATCAACTATGCCAAACAGATGAACGGCAATGTTAGTTTTGGAAATGCATTCGGTCATGGATTTAAAGTAACGGCAGGCATAGCGGCTATATTGGCTGTGTATACTTTTATTGCTTTTAAATTTATTTACCCGGAGATGATCGATCTCTCGATGGATGAAGCAAGAAAAAATATGGAAGCAAAAGGCAATGTATCTGAAGATCAGATCAGGCAGGGCATTGAGATCGGCAGAAAATTCTTTATACTGTTTGCCGTAGCGGGCGTACTGATCGTTACAGCGCTTATCGGCGCTGTTGCTGCATTGATCGGTGCAGGTGTGGCAAAGAAAAACCCTAATCCTTTTGAGCAGCAGTAAAACTATGGATGTATCAATCGTTGTTCCTTTAATCAATGAGGATGAATCATTACCTGAATTGTGCAGCTGGATAGAATCCGTTGTTACACAAAATGATCTATCGTATGAAGTGATCCTTGTTGATGACGGAAGTACAGACGACAGCTGGGCCTTTATCGAAAAGAAAAGCAATGAGAACGGGCATTTCAAGGGGATCAAATTCCAGCGGAATTATGGAAAGTCGGCCGCGCTCAACGAAGGTTTTAAAGCAGCAAAAGGCGATGTGGTGATTACTATGGATGCAGACATGCAGGATTCGCCCGATGAAATCCCCGAATTGCACCGGATGATCACACAGGATGGTTTTGATATGGTAAGCGGTTGGAAAAAGAAAAGATATGATAACACGTTTACCAAAAATATCCCGTCCAAATTATTCAATGCAGTTGCCAGAGCGAGCTCCGGTATACAACTGAACGATTTTAATTGCGGTTTAAAAGCATACAAAAGAAAAGTGGTCAAGAGTATTGAAGTGTATGGCGAAATGCACCGCTACATTCCTATACTTGCGAAGTGGAGCGGTTTCAGAAAGATCGGTGAAAAAGTAGTGGAACACAGGCCAAGAAAATATGGTGTTACCAAATTCGGCTGGCAGCGTTTTGTGAATGGCTTTCTTGATCTCGCAACCATCATGTTCCTTGGAAAATTCGGCAAACGGCCCATGCAGTTCTTTGGTTTGCTGGGAACATTGTTTTTCCTGATCGGTTTCTTATCAAGCATCTATCTTATTGTTGCAAAATTTGCAGCAACAGATTTCAGCCTTACCAAT
>JABDAP010000125.1:0-2077 GCA_013289065.1 Bacteroidota bacterium
GCGAAGAAAGATCGATCAACAATACAGATCCTGTCTGGATCAAAAAACCTTCTGAGTTAAGCAAAGACGATTACGAAAAATTCTATAAAGAATTATATCCATTCAATGAAACGCCCTTGTTCTGGATCCACCTGAATGTGGATTATCCATTTAATCTTACCGGTGTTTTGTATTTCCCAAAGATCAAACAGAGCTATGAGATACAGAAAGATAAAATTCAATTGTATTCCAACCAGGTGTTTGTAACAGATGAAGTAAAAGATATCGTTCCTGAGTTTTTGATGTTATTGCAGGGCGTGATAGACAGCCCGGATATTCCGCTGAATGTTAGCCGGAGTTATTTACAGGGTGACCCGAATGTAAAAAAGATCAATGCGCATATCACCAAAAAAGTAGCGGATAAATTAGATGAGATCTTCCGCACAGACAGAAGCTCACTCGAAGAAAAATGGGAGAGCCTTGGTTTGTTTGTGAAATATGGTATGATGACGGATGACAAGTTTCTCGAGAAAGCCAATAAGTTTTTGGTAATGGAAGATACCGATGGAAAATTCCATACGCTCGAAGAATATAAAACCGCTACAGAAGTTTTGCAAAAGAATAAAGATGGTAAACAGGTAATATTATATACAACCAATCCCATTCAGCAGGATGCCTATATCCAGGCATGTAAAGCAAAGGGATATATCGTATTAAAAATGGAAACATTGGTTGATGCAGCTTTCATCAATACCATGGAAATGAAATGGGAAAATGTAACGTTTGTTCGTGTGGATGCGGATATCATTGATAACCTGGTTGACAAACAGGAAGCGAATGAAAGTGTTTTAAACAAAAGCGATTCGGAAAAATTGAAAGAATTGTTTACACTGCAGATCGATCAGCTTCATGTAACAACTGAAATAAGGGGATTGAGCCCCGAGTCCGCACCCGTTGTTGCCACACGCCCCGAATTTATGCGGCGCATGAAAGACATGGGCGCTACAGGCGGCGGTATGACTGCTTTTTACGCGCAGATGCCTGACGAAGTTACGCTCACAATAAACGGCAATCACCCGATCTACCAGGTTTTATTAAAAGAGGCTGATGCGGATATTCAGCAAAAACAGGTTCGCAACCTGGCGGATCTTGCATTGCTTTCACAGGGATTGCTGAAGGGAAAT
Source organism: Bacteroidota bacterium (assembly GCA_013289065.1). Taxonomy (GTDB): domain Bacteria; phylum Bacteroidota; class Bacteroidia; order Chitinophagales; family Chitinophagaceae; genus Sediminibacterium. The sequence continues at coordinate 1,164 of JABDAP010000125.1, forward strand.
GATCTTACGAATTTTATTAACCGTAGTGTTGATCTGATGCAGGGTGAGAAGAAAGTAGAAGCATAATATAAGCTTAAGATAGTTTTATAAATGCCCGTCATTTTTTATAGCGGGCATTTTTTTGATGCTTACTTATGCACGCAAAGGCGCAGGGGCGCGGTTTAGAGCACTTGTTTCAAAGCCTGTTTGCTATACGCCTGATCCCGGTTTTGAGCAACTCCTCATTAAAATTGATCAATAAGCCCAGTTTCAGATTTGTTAATCTCAGATAAGTAAGAACCTGTTTATAATGTACAGGCGCCACTGATTCTATCGACTTAATTTCAATTATGAGTTTGTTTTCAATAATTAAATCTGTTCTGAATCCGAGATCGAGCTTTTGGTCTTTCCATATAACAGGAAGTGCTGTTTGTCTTTGCACGGATAAACCATGGCTGTTTATCAATTCAAATTCCATGATATTTTCATATACTGATTCAAACAATCCTGGTCCCAATTCAGTGTGAATATTATAAGCGATTGAAATAGCAATTGTCGTAAGCTCGTTTTCTGTCATGTAAAATAGTTAGCTGCTAAATTAACTTTTGCAGAATCCTATATCATTAGGTATTTATACTTTAATTTCCAGTTTTTAAACTGCGCCTCCGCGCCTTTGCGTGCATTTTACTTTACCGTATGCATCAATCAAATACAATTCCGCTGCTCATTGAAAAGATCATCCCTGAAACGGCAGATACAAGATCATTTGTTCTGAAGAATATATCCAATAGCAATATCAATTATACAGCGGGCCAGTTTCTCACTTTTGTTTTTGAAAAGAGGAATGGGGAAGAAGCGAGGCGGAATTATTCCATCTCATCATCGCCGGATCTGCAGGAACCTTTGCAGATTACTGTTAAACGGATCGCAAATGG
>JABDAP010000125.1:2123-2746 GCA_013289065.1 Bacteroidota bacterium
TGCTAACAACCGGAGCCTCCGGATTTTTTACATTACCAACAGATCTTTCTCTTATTTCACGATTGATATTTTTTGCGGCAGGTAGCGGCATTGCACCCATTCTTGCAATGATCAAAACAGTATTGCATCTTTCTGCACATATTCATATGGTGCTTATCTACAGTAATTCTTCTTTATCAGCCACTATCTTTTATGATGAATTGAAAAGTATACAGCAAAAATTTCCAGGAAGATTGCTCATAGATTTTTTATTCAGTAATGACCCGGTAGTTTCAAGAACGAGATTGAATATGTGGAAGATCGAGCAAACTGCACGTTATTATTTTCCGGCATCTTCAAACAACACATTGTTTTATTTGTGCGGGCCATTTGATTATATGCGAATGATCACGATCGTATTGCGGACGGAAGGTGTTCCCGAAAATATGATCCGTAAAGAAATATTTCATGTTGAAAAACCTGCCAGCAAACCTGTGCCGCCGGATATCCTGCCGCATGAAATCGTTGCACATTTTCAGAATGCTGAATACATATTTACTTCGCAATACCCGCAAACTATTTTGCAGGCCGCCAAAGCAAACGGAATTGGCCTCCCGTACAGTTGCGAAGCCGGGCAATGCGGA
>JABDAP010000126.1 GCA_013289065.1 Bacteroidota bacterium
ACCAGAGTGCATCGTATGCAAATTTTTATGCGTGCTGGACCAATTTATATGCTGGCATAGAAAGAGCCAACCTGTTGCTGGAGAATATTGATAAGGCCGACGCGCCACAGGCTTCAAAAAATTTCATCCGCGGGGAAGCATTATTTTTAAGAGCGTATTATCATTTTGTGTTAGTTAGTTATTGGGGTAGCGTGCCGTTAAAATTATCAAGCACAAAATCAGTAACAGATGTAAGCAATGCACGTACTCCGCAAAGAGATGTATATGCACAGATCGTAAAAGACATGACCGCAGCCGAAGCGCTTGTACAGCCGATAACGTATTGGAATAATACGGGGCGTGTTTCCAGAACGGCAGTGGAAGGTATTCTCGCGCGTGTTTGTTTATATGCAGCGGGCAGGCTTGCAGATCCCAGTTATTATGCGCAGGCAGTTACTTGGTCGCAGAAAGTGATCAGTTCCGGCACACATTCTCTAAACCCTGATTATAAACAGATCTTCATCAATGAATCTGCCGACCTGTATGATATTAAAGAAGTTTTGTGGGAAGTTGAATTTTACCGTGATGCTGCAGGGCAGTATTCGGAGTATGAACGTTTTGGTTCAACGATCGGTATCAACAATACCAATATTACGGTAGGAGGTTTTATGCAGGGTGGTTATGGGGCCACCGGCAACCATTATGCTTTATATGGAAGCGGAGATTCGCGAAGGGACTGGAACATGACCAATTTTTATTACACAGGAAATAATGCAGCGAATGCAAAAGTTTATTTTCCCACTACGTTTACCTGGGGAAGATATGTAGCAAAATGGCGCAGGGAATATCAACCGGCAGCTGTTATCATCGTTAAAAATTTTGGTGGTACCAACTGGCCCCTGCTGCGGTATGCTGATGTATTGCTGATGAATGCAGAAGCAGACAATGAAATAAATGGCCCGACAGCCGCATCCATCGCCGAAGTAAATTTGGTAAGACGAAGGGCATATAACGGTGTGAAAACAATTACCGTTACCAATGGCGGCACAGGTTATACATCCGCGCCAACAGTTAATGTGAACAGTACCAGCGGAACAGGTACGATCGTAACTGCTAACCTTACCGGCACCACCGTTACCAGCGTAACCATTTCATATGCGGGTTCCGGTTTTACTTCAGTGCCAACCATTTCTTTTACAGGTGGCGGAGGTACCGGCGCTGCTGCAACAGCAACCTTGTATACAACAGCCGATGCAGACCTTTTGCCTGCGCAAACTGCGAGCAAGGCAGCGTTCAAACAAACCATCATGGATGAACGCAGCCGTGAACTTGCTTTTGAGGGGCACAGAAAACTGGATCTGATGCGATGGGGCACATTGATCAGCACCATGCAAAACATGGTAACCGTGATCAATGCACAGGCGCCGTCGGCCTCCAACACAACATTGGGATATGCCGGCCGTACCAAATTCCTGGTGCCGTATACAAATTTTACTGCAAGGGATACAGCATTTGCGATACCAACAACAGAACTTTCTTTAAATCCGGCCATGACACAAAACCCGGGCTGGTAATTATTGTATTAAGTTTGACAGAAGTAAAGATCATACGAAATAAAATGAGCAAAATAATTTCGATCCTTTTTTTATTGCTTGGATCCACAACCATCCATGCGCAATATGTTAGCCTGAATAAAAGCGAGATCGAAAAACTGATCGCGCTCAGCAAGTCGGATCCTGTTGCAAAGAAAAACTGCAAAGCGCTTGAAACGGTAGCCGATATGGCCTTATTGCAAACACCCGGCCCTGTTGATACCATTATTTCAGAAGGGCATCTTGCCACTGATCCAAAAAAGATCATTACACAAAAGGCATTAAGCGATATGAATAAAATATACGCTTTGGCATTTGCGTATAAACTAACAGGCAGGCAGGAATATGTAAAAAAATGTATTGAGTTCATTGTTGCATGGGCCAGAGTAAACCATGGCGCAGGCAACCCGATCAATGATACCAAACTCGATCCTTTACTGGAAGGGTATGACCTCATAAAAAATGAGATCGCTGAAGCCGACCGCAAAACAATCAACGGCTGGCTGATGCAGGTAGCCGATGCAGAAATAACTAACCCGCGTTTTCAATCATCGAACAGGTCGGTGTATAATAACTGGAACTCGCACCGGATAAAAGTTGTGGGATTGATCGGTTACACACTGAACAATAAAGCATACGAGCAGTTTACTGATACCAGCATCAAAAAACAGATACTTGAAAACCTGTATGCAAACGGTTCGGGTTTTGATTTTGAAGAAAGGGATGCATTGCATTATCATATTTATACGCTGGAGCCTCTGCTGAAAATAGCAACAGTTATCAAGCGCGCAAACGGTGTTGATTATTTTGCCTATACCTCGGCTAAAAATTCCTCCATTCAAAAGTCCGTTGCGTTCCTGGTACCATTCGCTACCGGTGAACAGGTGCATCATGAATTTGTAAACAGCAAAGTGGCGTTTGATAAAAAGCGTGCCGACAACCATGAGCCCGGCTATACCATCGGCGCAGATTTTAAACCGCAGTCGGCTGTTGAAGTACTTTCACTCGCTGCTTATTTTGATCCAGCGTATATAAACACAGTCAAAAAAATGTTGAATACATCGGATATCAATCCAAACTAGCAGTGTGTTTTAAATGCAGTTAGAAATTAAGTATCGTGCTATTAAAG
>JABDAP010000127.1 GCA_013289065.1 Bacteroidota bacterium
GGTACCGAATCCTCAGGCTATGGTTGGCGGTCAATACGGCGGCCCGATCCCTGCAAACAGATTCAGGGTTCAGAAAGGAGTAGCGGCTGAATTAAAAGATTTCGTTTTTGAAGGCGTTAAGTTCGATGTGCTTTCTTTCACTATATACTGTACAGGAAAAGGGTTTGAAGAAAATCCCGGTATCGCTGAAGTAACCGGGCCTTATTTTAGTACAGAAGCGCTTAACCTTTTGAAAAAATGCCAGCCCGGAACAACTGTTGTAATTGATGAAATTAAAGTTGTTGGCCCCGGTGGAACAAGAACATTGGATCAGAATCTTTCATTTACTCTTCAATAAATGTGTGTATGAAAAAGTTTGTTTTAAAGATGGCATTGTTTGTTATGGTTACAGTTGTTGCCATAAATGTGAATGCGCAGAGCGGTTACAGGAAATCAACCACGCCAGCCAATAAACCAGCAGCCGGAACGGATACAACCAAAAAGCCTGCGGGAACTGTAACACCGCCTAATAATAATGCACGTGGAGTGGTTCAGCAACCCGCTGCAACACCTTCAACTACGCAGGCTGCAGGTAATGTGACCGTTAAATTTGATACGACCAATCCCGGTGGATTTGATCAAAAACCGGAGATCGCATTGCGTAATAACTATGCGGTTGACAGGAGCCAGGTGCGCGACAGGAAACCGCTTGAATACAAGTATCTCCGTGATGACGACAATGTGTGGAGTGAATTTATCTGGGAAGAAATTGATGCACGTGAAAAACAGAATCAATCATTCATGTATCCCGGTAAAGATGATAATGGCGACCAGCGTTTTTTTTCTCTGTAATGCTTAATTCGATCAAGAATGACAGTGTTACTGCATTTTCAGCAGACAACGACAGGTTTACAACGCCACTTACTGTTGACCAGATCATGAACCAGACTGCAGGTGCTTATGATACAACAGACGTTCCTGATCCGGTTACAGGCGCCATTGAGAAAACGATCACCAAGCGACCAAAGTTCAGTCCTGATTCTGTGTATACATTCCGCATCAAAGAACAGATCGTATTCGACAAAGAAGCCAGCCGTTTATTTTTCCGTATCATTGGAATTGCACCGATTGCCAAACAGGTAATAGGTGGTAAATCAGTGCCGCGTATTTTATTCTGGATCTATTACCCGGATCTTCGCAGGACACTGGCAAAAACGGATGTATATAATCCCAAGAACTTCTCCAGCAGGATGACGTGGGAGGAGTTGTTTGAAAGCCGGTTCTTCAGCAGTTATATTATTAAATCAAGCGCCAATAACCCCGGCGACAGGTACCTGAATGCAATGATCAAGGATCCTTTATTCAGGTTGCTGGAAGGCGAAAATATCAAAACAAGGATTTTTAATTACGAACAGGATCTCTGGCAGTATTAAAATATTTTATCAAGTGAAAACATAAAAAGAGGCTCAAAAGAGCCTCTTTTTATGTTTTATACTACACCTTAAAAATATTTAATTGCCCCGATTATTGGTAAATTCATTACAATCCGTACCTTCACCTCGGTTTTTCATAGGATATTGGATTTTAAAAACGGGGCTGGATTTTTATCCTGGCCCCTTTTTATTTTCAGGAGCCGCATCATAATAATTCCGTAACAATGCTGCTTTACTTTTACCGATAACTGCAGCCAGTTCTTCTTCCGTCCTTTCTTTGATCTTTTTTACCGACTTAAATTCTTTCAATAACTGCTGGATGGTTTGTTCGCCGATGCCATTTATTTCTTCCAGCTCATTTTTAAACGTTCCTTTCGATCTTTTATTGCGATGGAATGTTATTCCGAACCGATGTACTTCATCGCGGATCCGCCTGACCAATTTCAGACTGTCGCTATCCCACGGAAGTTTAAATGATTCGCTGTCGCCCGGAAAAAATAATTCTTCTTCGTTCTTGGCTAATCCTACTACTGTGATCCTGCCCTGCAGCTCCAGTTGTTTAATACTTTCCATTGCAGCGCTGAGCTGGCCTTTGCCGCCATCAATAATGATCAGCTTTGGTAATGGCTGGTCTTCCGCCAGTAAACGTTTGTAGCGCCTGTAAACAACTTCTTTCATCGTTGCAAAATCATTGATGCCTTCAACGGTCTTCACATTAAAATGCCTGTAATCATTTTTACTCGGCATGCCATCTTTAAAACAAACCATCGCTGAAACAGGATAGCTTCCCTGAAAATTGGAGTTATCAAAGCATTCAATATGGTCGGGCACTTCGGGTAAACGTAAATATTCCTGTAATTCGTACAAAACTTTTTTCTTCTCCTTATCCGTCTTTCCTTCGAGGTGAAGTATTCTTTTCTTTTTCAGTTCTTCCATGAAATAAGTAACATTCTTGACGGAAAGATCCAGCAGCTTTTTTTATCGCCGCCTTTGGGTATGGTAATGGTGATGCTTTGATCCGGATAGCTGATCGCAAAAGGGACGATCACTTCATTGGCAAGGCTGTTGAAAGAATTTCGCAAAGTGGCCATCGCAAAACCCAGCACTTCTTCTTTTGTTTCTTCCAGTTTTGTTTCAAGCGGAACAGTATGCGTTTGCACGATCGTTCCGTTCTGTACCATTAAATAATTTACGTAAGCCGAATTATCTTCCTTTATAAT
>JABDAP010000128.1 GCA_013289065.1 Bacteroidota bacterium
GTTAATATAAGCTTTGGGGCCGCTGCCGGCAGACGGTGCATTGGTTAACCAACTGCTTACATCCGATGGAACAACAGATGAACCTGTTAGCCCGCTTCCTGTGATCGTTCCATGCGCACCGGTTATTACAGCAGCTGTTCCTGCCAATGCAGTTAGCAGATCATTCACTACAAGGCTATAAGAATTTGTCGGGCTGCTGCCGTTATTGTGCCAATAACTCTTTCCATAAATACTCACCGTATCTCCGCTCATAACCCGAAGCGTGATTCCCAATCCGGTTTTATCACCTGTATTGCCATTCAGTTTATACAGTTTTTTACTTACTGCTGTAACCACACTTGATGGGTTGGTATTGTAAGGCGGATTGCCATTATTATTTGCATAACTGCTGCCTGATGCACTGCTGAATCCTGTGGCTGCGCTCGTGTCTACAATATTGCCGGCAGTGATATTGTAATAACTTTCTTCTATTGCTGTTGCGTCATCTTCGAGCGTTGCAACGGGATAGGTGTCTTGTTGCCATTCTTCTGAGAGAACCATTCTTGTATTGCCTAAATGATCCTTAATAAAATAATCATACACAAAACTGTTATCAGGTTTCTTTCTGATCCTTCCTTCTTCATGTGCAAAAAATTGCAGTGTATCATTCTGATAAATATATCCTCCGAGATAACTGGTCTTTGTTGTTTTCGATATGGTTGAATCAACAGTCCGCTTCTCTAATTTATTTCCTGCTGCATCATATATATATGTAATGGTTCCTTTTCCGGCAACCCAAACCTGGTAAGGTAAATTCAGATGATTGTAAGTAATACCGTTTGTTGCACCATTGCCGATGTCCTTATTGCGATCCTTTAATAAGTTGCCGTTGTCATCATAAGTATAATCAATTGCTGAGTTTGTTTTTGAATTGCTCAGCGCAGTCATATACGCTTTCGAACTTCTGAAATCTCCCAGCTTTGTTGCCGTATCATTTTGGTTGTCTATAACGTTCAGTAATTTGTTGCTGTTTGTATTGTAAGTGTACAGTAAACTATCGATCAGATCACTTCCCGATATCTTCCACGCTTTCTGGCTCATGTTTAAAATGTTTCCATTCGGGTCATAGCTCATGCTCGTTAAACTAAAATCAAGCCCTGCGCTGTTATCCCATGTGCTGCTGCCTGCATATTGCGTAAAGTCTCCTTTCAATATCCTGTTGGCTGCATCGTAATTAAATCCGAACGCACGCCTTTCGCCATCGCCGTTACTGCGCCACTGCACACCTGCAATGTTTCCATTCAATTGGCTGGTATTCTGAAAACCCCAGTCGTAATTCAGTTCCATGCCAAACCATCTTTTATTCTTCGCAGAGTATACTAAAAACTCTTCTCCGCATGTCTCCCGAAGGGGACGTTGCGGCTTGAAAGATAATTTACAAATCAAATACACTTTTCGCAAGGAATAAGAACTAAGTTAAATCAATATCCTGCAATTCCATATAAATTACTACAGAATAGATGCCTTGTTAGCTGGTGGAATGTTTTGCAGAACTATGCAGGTATTGCTCGAAAGTTATACTATACCGGGCAATGCGGTTTTTACGCTAACGTCTGATAATTATACTAACAAGCTCTGTTTTATTTAATAGCAGTTCTCTTTCAAAACCGCAACGTCCCCTCCGGGAGACATGCGGAGAACTGTCTTTTTTTTATTTTAGTTAGTGGACACCCTGCGGAGAATGAAAGAAGCATTATTGTTCCGGCAGCAGAATTGCTATTTGATTTTTGTTGTGTCACTCACTTGTACGCCTGTTTCATTGTTCAGCTGGAGATTTTAATTTTGTACAATGCTTGTCTAAACATTTTTTGCTTACCATTCTAAGCCGCAAAGTCCCCTGCCGGGAGACGTGCGGAGAACTGTCTTTTTTTATTTTATTTAGTGGGCACTGTGTGGAGAAAGGAAATACTACCGTTAAAGATGTGTAAAAGTATATAAGAGCTTTTTTGTCTTTTTATTTACAGAACATTCAACAGGCTCGGCATGACTAAAAATATCAATAAAAGCATAACTAGTATCGGACTCAATAAACCAGTATCCACGCTTTTTTTGCGTTGTTAAAATATTGTTTATGCTATCGGAGTTTTTGCTGGTATAAGGAGTACCAAATAATATACTTTCTTTAATATTATTTGACAATCTTAAAAAGCTTGAATCGTCAAATGCTATTTCAACTCTGTTAGAATAATCAGCACCTTCGCCCGTTTTTTTCTTAGAATATGAAATATAAGAATTCGGAATCTTAATATTTATATTATTCTCAATCGCTGCTATTTCATTTTTATTAGAAAAGCAAGACAGTAAAAGCATTATCAATACGCAATGATAAAATCTAAATTTTATAATTTTCATTTTTAGTAATTTAATTTTTAAATAATTAACGAAGATTAAGATAGTGCACTCCGACTCCATAATAGAGATCGAAATCTTTTCCATTGTTAGTTAATATAGATGCGTCAAATACTAATCTTGTCTTTGCTTCATTTTTAATACTTC
>JABDAP010000129.1 GCA_013289065.1 Bacteroidota bacterium
ATCCAGTTTTGGCAGTTTCAGCAATCAATCTGATTTCTCAGTTGGAAATAAACAGGATAATGATGGGTATGTGCATTATGGCCCAAGAGATAATACTTATACAGGAAAAGCGGGCAGCGGTACCATTCCTATTAGTGTGAAAAGCAGTTTCGGCCATGTTGTATTGGGGCATGCCATTGCATTTGATGTGAATGAAAAAAGTTCAAGGAACAGGGATAGGGATGGTGATAAGGATAAAGACAAGGATAAGGATAAAAGCGAAAGAAAGAGAACGAGAGTTTAGTTTTTTTTTATCCTTTCTTTTTTAGTTGAAGGACTCTTTATTTTTTCTTTTTTCTTTTTCCTTTTTCTTTTTCCTTTTCTTTTAGTCCGGAGGACTGGTGATATTGGTCACTCGGCGGAGCCGAGCGACTGCAAAACAAAGCCGTTCATTGTGTGAACGGCTTTGTTTTGCAGTGATCGTCTGATCAATTGTTAGTTGTCGTCATCATCATCGTCTTCATCTTCAGGGCCTCTCCTGCCGCCGGTTGCAGCGCCTCCGCCTTTTGTACCGCCCTGTTCTATTTCGCGGTTCATTTCTTCAATATCTACAGGCCTGTCTGACCTGTCGCCCAATAAATATTTTGTGAAATAATCGGCCATACTCCAGAAAAAATATTCGGTCATATCAGCATAACCATGACGTTGGCCAGGCAACAATAAAAAGTCGAAACGCTTATTTGCTTTGATCAATGCATTGGCAACACGGATGGTATTGGCGGGGTGTACATTGTTATCGATATCACCGGTGGTCAATAATAAATGCCCTTTTAAATTTTTTGCGAGATCAGGATTTTTTTCAATGGTGTAAGCAAAACTTGTATCGCCTTTTTCGGTGATCGTTTCTTTTACGCCGTGATGTTTTTCGCTCCACCAACGGTTGTAAATAGAGTTATCATGGTTACCGGATTCAGAAACGGCGACCTTGAAAAAATCAGGATATACCAACATGGCAGCAGTGCTCATAAATCCGCCGCCACTGTGCCCGTTGATGCCAACACGGTTGATATCCATGAATGCATACCTGTCTGATAATTGTTCTGCTGCCGCTTTTTTATCAGCCAACCCATAATCGCGCAAATTGCCATAACCAAAGTTGTGATACCATTTGCTGCGGGAAGGGTTACCACCGCGGTTACCCATGGTGATCACGATAAAGCCAAGATTAGCGAGGCGTTCTGTTTTATCCATGCCACGGCTGAAGGCTTTGTTCACCGCTTCTGTTTGCGGTCCGGGATAAACGTATTCAATGACAGGATATTTTTTTGTCGAATCAAAATCAAATGGCTTATACATCACACCATAGATATCGGTGATGCCATCATCTGCCTTCACTTTATATGGTTGCGGAAATTTATATCCTGCTGCAAATAAAGAACTGAGATCGGTTGTTTCGAGATCCATTATCTTTCTTCCATCACTTGCAAACAATACAGATCTCGGAACCGTATTAACCCTTGAAAAATTATCTACATAGAACTGCTGGTTATCGTTCATATAATATTGAGGGTTATCGCCCTGTAATACGCCATGTTCAAAATCGCCCGGGTTCAACAGCTTCAAACCGGTGCCATCAAAATTTACTTTGTATAAATGATGATAGTAGGGATCTTCTCCTGGCTCCCTGCCTGCCGCGGAGAAATATAATATTCTTTTCTTTTCATCAATACCCGTGATATCCTCGCAATGGAAAGCGCCGGAAGTAATTTGATTTTTCAGTTTTCCATTTTCATCATACAAATAAAAATGCGCCCAGCCATCACGCTCACTCCATTCGATCAATTCTTTGCCGGCATTTACCAATGCAAGCCTGCGCAACTCAACGTATGTATTCAGCCTTTCCGGTATCAATACTTTTATGGTTGCGGTATTTACATCAACCATGCAAACATCAATGCGTTTCAGATCGCGGCTGGTACGCGTAAAATAAAATGAAGAGTTGGTTCCGAGCCAAAGTGTTGGACGAAAATCATCATCCCTTGTATTGGCCATTGCCGGTGCGCTCCAGAGCGAAATGGTCTGATCTTTGAAAGCACCTGCATCTAATTCTTTGTGCGTTTTAGTTGTCATGTCAAACACGATCAGGTCTTCAATCGGCTGTTCTTTTTCGCCGGGCATTGAGTATTTGTATGTTTCCAAAGTTGGGCGCGGATCTGCCAGGCTATTAATTACCCAGAGGTCTTTTACTTTCCTGTTATCGGAACGGTTAACCGCAAAATGTTTCGAGTCTGCGCTCCATAAAATGAAAGCCGGTTTACGTTTGTTCTTATTTTTTTCTTTGTCAACATTATTTTCTCCACCGCCTCCCTGGCCACCATCACCATGGAAAGAATAATTTTCAACTCCTTCGGTTGTTAACTGGTGCTCAACAATGCTGCTGTCGTCTTCATTCTTCAAAGCCTTTTCATAATTGGGCTTATCCATCCAGTCATGCAGGCGTACCGGAACATTTCCGGCAACATGTGCAAGGTCAAAACCGGC